>JAYVYE010000185.1:0-1947 GCA_043784545.1 Candidatus Microsaccharimonas sp. | reverse complement strand
GGCGGGCCTTTTGTATCTCGATGGCGCGCTGGATGCGAGCGAGCAAGCACGCATGCAAGCTGATGCGCAAGTCGAACAAGCGCGCGCCCAAGCCTCTATTGCGGTTGAACAAGCCAAACAGTCGGCACAGTTCCAAGTGGATGAAGCCAAGCGTCAGCATGAGATTGGTCTCGCGCAGATGGGGCATGACCATGCAGGGGCGCTACATGGCAACGGCGTAGCGTTTGACCAATGGAAAGTGGAATATGAAAACGGCATCAAGTTAGCGATTGCTGAACTACAAGCTAAAACATCAATGCAACAAACCAGTATTACTGCCAATGCCAACAATAAAGATGGCACAACGCAAGTGGATGAGCAAGGCAACACACAGCCTAATGCTGGTTTAGCTGCTTTGATTGATGCAATGAACAGCAATCTGTCTATGTTGGTAGATGGACAACAGCAAAAACATGCCGAGATGGTACAAGCGATTACAAGACCTAAAACAGCCACTTTGAGCAATGGAAAAACCGTAACCATTAATTAAGGATGAAACATGCAAGTACAAACGCTTAAAGGCTTGATTGACATTGAAAAGCTGCAAGTCATTGACGAAATCTCGATGAACAATACGATGCGCGTTACGGTGACCAAGTGGCTATTAGATGGCGAGCTGGTCAGACAAGATTTATATGGCAACGTACTATCGGGTATTGGCATTAGTGCCGAACAAGGGAATATTGAATAAAGGAGAATTAAAATTTCTAACACACAAGCAATCTCAGTTTCATTCATGACAGAAATGCTGTTGGGTAATCACCAACTCGGCGCTGTTACTTTAGTATCACGTACCAGCCTTACCGCGCCCACAACGGACACATTAAAGGCCGCATTATACTTGGCCTCGGCCACTATTAATAAGGCGACTGCGGCTTATACGGTAACGGGAGAAGTAGCGAACAGCGGTACTTATGCCGCAGGTGGCGCAACAGTTACTAATGCAACGACACCGAACAACGATGGCACAGTAACATTTTGGACACCCAGCGCAGCTTTTACTTGGACAGGTGTTACGGCAACGGCTTTTGATACCGTGCTGATTTATAACTCAACACAATCCAACAAGGCCATTGCCAACTTTAACTTTGGCTCACAATCGGTCGTAACAGGCAACATCACACTAAATATGCCAACCAACAATGGTACAACAGGATTAATTCGCTTTACATAAGGATCAATAATGGTTGCAACCGCTAACGTCAGTGGTATGTGGACAGGGGGCAGAGCCGCGCCCAGCGTAACAGCAAGTCCATTTACTTTTACCAACCCTGAAAACTGCCCAATAATCGTATTCGTAACAGGCGGTACCGTTACCGCATTAACCTTTTCGCGTGACGGGGTTACGTTTGATAGTTGCGGACTACTAGCGGGCATGGTGGCATTAAATCCAAGCGATAGAATCGTCATTACTTACACAGTAGCACCAACAGTGGCTTATTACCCACGATAGGATTAGATTATGAGCGCACAGGGATTTGTTGAAGGCATTGCAGCCGCAGCCGCAGACAGTACGGCATTAACCAATACTACGACAGCAACGAGTATTTTAACGGGTACGGCTAAGCCTGTTATCCCCGCACAAACGATTGGTAAAGCGGGCAAAGTATATCGCGGTAGATTATTTGGGCGCATTAGTACATTAGTCACTTCACCAGGCACTTTAACGCTTGATGTTCGTTTAGGCTCAACCATTGTCTTTAATGGCGGCGCAATGACGCTTAATACGACAGCACAAACTAATGCAACTTTTGAATTTGAATTTTTATTAAAAGTATCTTCCGTAGGTTCGGGTGCAACAGCGACTATTTTAGGTGCTGGCAAATTTACAAGTCGTGCAGTTATAGGTTCAGCAGCGGTTGGTGCTGGCGGTGCAGGCATCTTATTGTTACCTGATACAGCACCTGC
>JAYVYE010000184.1:0-1544 GCA_043784545.1 Candidatus Microsaccharimonas sp. | reverse complement strand
TGCCCCGATAGCTCAGTCGGTAGAGCGTCTCCATGGTGCACTCTCGAACAGGTGTTCGAACACGCTCAGACATCACAGACATCAAGCCCATAAGGGATTTTCGACACATTTCAGACATATCCTACTATAGTGTGACATAGTACGACATAGTAGGACGAATAGTTCCAAAAGGGACATTTCGGACATTGGGTTTGACCCCAGGTTGTTGAATTGGCGACTGTTAATATCTTTTAGACTCACCCCAAAATTCTCTGTTATAAATTATCCCCCCTCTTTCTATAAATATTTTCCCCCAATTTACGCTCAATATAACATTATAACAAAAACGTTATCTAATAGTTGTCGGTTTACCCCCAAATCTACAGGTTATCTATAGTATAGAGATAAATAAATACTATAGAGCAAGCCCTTAAAGGCTTGCATAGATAGATAGTAGTAAGTACTATCGGAAAGCCGTTAGGCTTTCCTCTTATAGATAATAATCATTTCCATAATACTGTCCCAAATCAACGTTAACCCAAATCGTTTAACAGGTGTTTATAGGTTTGTTAGTTACTCCTGAACCCAACCACCAAATATAGCCTCCAAAGGAGAAGAAATGGCAACATCATGGATATGTTCACGATGCCAAACAAGTGTTAACCCCTCCGAAAAGACCTGCACAAAGTGCTCACCACTCCAAAGTTATCCACAGGGCTACACCTATAAAGGTAACCCAATCAACTTTCCCTACCAAACTGGCCCATACCAGAACATTACGAACCCCTACGTATACCCCAACATAGTTGTCACCAACTGTTGGTAAACTAATTGTCTAAGACCAAGACCACCTCTGTCGAGGAAGCCAAGAAGATAGTTCTTGGACTTTTAGCACAAGGCCAATCCACCCGCCTTGCTATGGCGGCTGTTGATCGCAACGACACTACCCTTCGCCAGTGGTCTTTCCAAGACCCCATATTTAAAGAAGCAGTAGCCAGGGCTAAAGAAGATTCAAAAGATGCCAAACTGGAGGTTGAAGACTTACGCAAGATATCCTTTGAGGACTTCTGTAAGGTCTACCTTAATACCACCCTTTACCCCCATCAACTAAACTGGGTTGATGTGCTAGAAGGTAGGCAACCTCGTTGGCTTCACCCAGCCATGACCTACGAACCAGCCAACCCTCGCCGTATTTTGATTAACACTCCCCCCCACCACGCCAAGTCCACCACGCTTACGGTCTTCTATGTGGTCTATAAAATTGTTACCAACCCTAATTTCCGTTGCGTGATCGTCTCTAAGACCCGCGACATGGCACGAGCGTTCCTTTTACAGATCAAAGGTATCTTAGAAGACCCAGACTATACTAAAATGCAGGTGGCCTTTGGCCCACCCAAGGGTTATAAGGAAGATGCAGTCATCTGGTCGGCTGATCGTATCCACTTTGGTGTAGCGTCAGGCAGAACTTCGGGTGAGAAAGACTCTACGGTTCAGGCTTTGGGCTTAGGCTCACAGATTTATGGTTATCGTTCCGACTTAATCCTTATCGATGACGGGATTACCGA
>JAYVYE010000183.1:0-2312 GCA_043784545.1 Candidatus Microsaccharimonas sp. | reverse complement strand
TATGATATCGTATCTGTGCTGAAGTCAGCATCCCAAGGATGAAACCAATTATCAAAGTTAACAGAACTACTACAATAGGTTTTGTTTTCATTTTGCGCTAATTTCCCGTTAACAGACAGACAATACTTTCATCATAATTATCGCTCAATCCCAGAAATGAATTTAATGAGAGTGAACCTTCAATTATAAAAATAGAGATGAGCAGAACAACAATAGCTGCTACTCCAGTGAGTGCCATGAATCTTCGCTAACGATTTTATACACCCAATCCGTAAGGTTACCAGGGTAGGATTGAATAATGATGTCAAAGATTTGTGGTCGTTTCTCTGCAATATAAAGAACACTAAACAGTTGCTCTGCCAACTTTTTGAGTCTCTTATCGCCATTTTCGTACATGTCATAGAGTAAATCACCCATAGGCAACTTGTAGTTTCCTGTTATAATAAACATGGGGTTGAACTCATCCTGTAAATGATCGACAGTTTCAAACACATTGTCAAAGCGTTCCCCGCAAAAAGTGCACTTGTTTTTATCCATTTTCTAAACCCATTCTTTCTCGTAGATAACCTGCTCCGTTTTGTACATACATTGAATTTGCATCTTGACCTTCTGGCATTTGAATTATGGTAACTGGGAGTCCTTCTTTAATGAGTTCTTTCGCAAACTGTAATCCCGCGCTGTCCCCATCTGCATAGACGTAAACTCTCTCAAAGTCATCGAGTAAACGCGTGTAGTGCGGCTTCCATGAAGTAGCACCAGCAACACCAACACAAGGTATGCCAGCGCAACGACTAAGAGTAAGTGCATCTATTTCTCCTTCGCATACTGCTATCCAATCTTTTGCTTTTTCAACGTCTAATACGTTGTAAAGTTTTGTCTTAACTCCAGCCATCCCCATATACTTCGGTTCCTGATCGGGCGTGAGCGCTCTAAAGCGTATATCCACCACACCAGTCTTGGTGATATAAGGAATAGCCAACCTGCCTACATAAGCCTCATGCCCAATCTCAGGATGCTCTACTACGCCTAATCGAGCCGATTGCGCTACTTGCTCGGTTATGCCCCTTCCGTTGAGGTAGGGAAGTGCCAAGTTCACGCTCGTCTGATAGTTGGCGCATGCTTTCTCCAGTAATTCTTTCTGCGATAGTGACTGCTTCACGGACACTTACTCCTTCCCTGAGAGAGATGATTTGTAAAGAATTTCCACCGACCCCGCATGCAAGGCAATTGAACAAGTTAAGTCCGAAATTGACACCTGCGCTAGCATGCGCATCATCGTGGAAAGGGCATTTAATAGGTCCACTTCCCGATTGTCTGTTAGCGAGCCAGCCGTAATGCTCAAGTATTCTGCCGATATCAGGCAACTCATTCAAAGCGTGTCGTGCCATAAATCTCTACAGCCCCATCGTCACGGAATACAGTAGTAGTGTTCTGATCGTAACCAATGGCTTTGAATCTTGACAACTTATCTACCACCTCTCCTGGAATTTCAATAATTTTACCATTATTATTATTACCTATGATGATGGTTCTATAAATATCGGTATCAACTCCTTTGCTGTTTAACGACATCTCCCCACCTCATAACTACATAGGCTTCATCTATTGACTTGCCCCTTGCTTTGATAACAACCATTGGTACTAATCTTCCAACATCCATTCCGCGTGCGTCTGCGTAGTTTTGCGCTTCCACTTTGGCTTCTCTGAGCCATCCAGGAATGTCAATCTTTCCATCGAGTCCTGGCGCTTTTGCTTCAACAATTGCGTGTCCTTTGATTTCAATGTCCCTGACGATAACATCGCCTTGATCTTTCGCACCTGCACGAGCAATCTTGTCCGACTCGTATCCTTTGGCTCGTGCATCTTTCTGTATGTCCGACTCATGCGTCGCTCCCCTTGCCTTATGCGTTGCTCTAGTTGCCATTGATATCATTCAGGTAACAAAATGCAGGGTAGAAATCTAGCCATACCATAACCCCAACCCCCATTGCGTCTGCTTTGCCGTACCTATTTTTGACTACTGCGCCTGCCATTCGATCTCCGTTAACTCCCAACGTCAGGACGAGTGCAGGAATTTGAGAAATCTTTCCAAGCAACGCAGAACGAGGTTGGCAAGGAGACCCAGGTATTGACTCGGACGTGTGGTGTAGGACAATGACTGCCGAATTGGTATCTCTTGCAAGTATCTTCAACTCCTTCGTGATAGCCTTCATAGTGGCGTATTCTTCGCCACCCTCAGTTGCTACATCCATTAGATTATCTACAACAATCATAGATGGTGGGCATCGCCGGCCCTGCCGAACTCGAGTCGC
>JAYVYE010000182.1:0-1600 GCA_043784545.1 Candidatus Microsaccharimonas sp. | reverse complement strand
GAACCGGCAAAGAACTGTTTGCGCGAGCAATTCATCTGGAAAGCTTACGTGCTCAAGCTCCTTTTATTCCGATCAATTGTGCGGCTTTACCGGATAGCTTGCTGGAAAGCGAACTCTTCGGCTATGAAGAAGGGTCATTTACAGGGGCGGCTAGAGGAGGAAAGAAGGGACTTTTTGAGCAAGCGGATCACGGGACACTATTCTTAGATGAGATTGGAGAAATACCAAAGCAGGTTCAGGTTCGGTTGCTTAGGGTTTTGCTTGATAGCCCTCTTAACCCTCATGCGAGAAGCATCCTCAGTTCCCAAAGCCATCTGCGTTTTAATTTCATCAAACCCAGAGGAAAGTGCAAAACGCATAAACAAAACCTTTTTATCATCTTCATTTAATTTACTGTATCCTTTCGATATCTCAGCCATCATAGTAGGCAGGTTGCCGCTTTCTGCTGGTGCAGAAGAGCCGTGGATAGTTCCTAGTGTTACGGGCGGTAATGAACCCGTGTCATCCCGCAGAACGGCTGGAAGCAGGTTCTCAACCATCTCGGGTGTGTAGTAGAACAAGTCTTGCATCTCGTAACCCAACGCCTTAGACTTCCAATACTGGCAATAGTCCAGCGCCTCATTACGCAAGGAACGATAGATAAGATTCTTGGCATCTTTCTTGCCGATAGCCTCCCACTTATCTAACTTGTTCGGGTGCTTAATAAACCATAGATATAAGGCTTGCTTAATATCATTCAACTCGCACATCTCGTAGCGCTTGGCGTATTCTGCCGAAACATTTACCGCGATGTAGTCGTACGGTTCAATTCTCTCCCACTTCATTTGGCTCCTCCTTACATTCTTTACAAGTTATGTAGACAACATTACCTACCCAAACATTTGTTTTATGTGCTTCTTTCCCGCAACCCGAGCACAGCATTAGTCAAGATATATCTTGTGTTGGCTGGTGACTCGTCCTTTGATTCCGTCAACGAAATGAAGCCGTTGCGATGGCTTCGCTGAAGAAGCAAGCCCAACTGACGCATAGCGATTATCGGATTCTGTGCTTCCAGTTTGGAAGACCGCACCGACTCCATTAGCCATAGACCACTCATTGTGTGTATGGTAGTGACCAACATATACATCTCGGAAGTCCCAGTCATATGCACCGCTACGCCAGCGATTCGCATGTTGGACAATGGTAGCGGAACTGGCTGAACCATTCCTTCCAATTTCATCTCCATGTATGAGGAGAGCCTTGTAATTACCAATCTCGATACGTTGGATATCCTCGGGGCAGTCGTTCCAAACGAGTCTCTTCTCTCCCGACAATAACTGTCGTGCGAGTTCGTAACACATTCTATCGAAGTTGTCGTTTCGGGGCACTGCATCCCTCTTAGAACCAATCCGTCCATGATTTCCCCATTCTGGAATAACTGGTGGGATGACTGCGGTGACCCTATGGCCGTTATGCCGGTGGGCAAAATCACTGTTGGTATTGCGGTTTCACCTAGTCGTGAGTGGTCGACGGTTGGTGTCGCTGGGTTTCGCGCTGATGGCTCCGCGTATGTGGAGGTAATCAGGCACGAGAAGGGCACTGATTGGTTGGTGCAGTTTTT
>JAYVYE010000181.1:0-1862 GCA_043784545.1 Candidatus Microsaccharimonas sp. | reverse complement strand
TTATGACACTCTTTACCGCTGGTGCCTCGGTAGAGGTTACGAATCAAAAGGCACAATTTCCTAGCTCTGCCGCACTCTATGCCCCAAAAAATGGGGTATGGGGTGCAACCCCATGTAGACAGCAAAAAAATCATGCTTTAAAAACGCATTTTCGCGCGCTACAAGCTCTCAAATTCAAAAACACGTACTTTGCGCCCTGAAAGCTGAATAAATCGCCCTATGCGCTTAAAAATGACTTTCATGAGCCTATTTTGCCACTTGGTTTGCTGTTTTTATCGAAAAAGGCAAGGGATGCGAGCTTGCTCGCGCCCTTGTTTTTGCGATCAAAAACGGCCGCTGAAAGCGGCTTAATATGTTCATAAAAGGAATTAATCTGCGAATTCGGCTTGCCTATTGGGCTGGCGGGTAGAAGTTTTTTTAAAAAGTGCTTTAAAAAACCTAATAAAAACCTAACAAAAAACCTATCAATTGACCTGGCGTCCTCACTGTCTAAACTTACTTAAAAAAATAACTTGCGAAAAAAGTAATTCAAGAACATTATTATCACTTCAAGTAACAATCGGAGTAAATAAATGAGCAAACAAACTACCAAAAATATTAGAATTGGATTAACTTTGCCTCGTGAAATTGACGAACCATTGAGCAAATTAGCTATTCTTCAAAGTATGACAAAAACCGCGTTTATCACTGATATTTTGCGAGATATGGTACCAGTCATGTACCAAACAATTGAAGCTATTGAGGAAGTAAAACAGGGACAAAAAAAGCTAGCTTTAGAGCGTATGGCCAGCTTACTGGCTGAAGGTAGCAATGACCTAAATCAAGCTCACATCGACTTTGGCGGATTAAAGGAAAAACATGGAAAAGACTGATAGAGAAAACCCTCTATCAGTTGAAAAAGTCTTGGCGGACGAACTGATAAAGGGTTGGGATTCAACCGAACGGCTACCCGAGCGGCTCAAATCTTTTGATAGTTTAAAGCAAAAAGGTTTTAATTTCATAGAGTGGGCTACTGAAACTGGAATCGCTACTCAAAACCCAAGTACAAAAAAGCTGTTTCTTAAGCTTTTCGATTGTGGTTCTTACCTAATTTTTCGCAATTACATCACATCAAAACGCAGCCGAATGATAGGCAGTTGCTCATGCAAAAACCATCTATTATGCCCATTTTGCGCATCTCGGAGAGGAGTGAAACACTCATCAATTTATAAGGAAAAAATAGAGCATCTTAAGGCAGAATCAAATCAAAACTATGATTTAGTATTTATGACTTTTACTGTAAAAAACGGAGAAAACCTTCATGAACGGTTTACACATCTTAGAAATTCGATGCGTCACATACTCAAAGACCGCAACAATCAACAAAATTTTAAGGGCACTCATAAAACCGAAATGGCTAAACTCATTGGGGGTGTATTTGCTTATGAATTCAAACGTGGCTCTGGTTCACAAGACTGGCACCCACACATTCACATGCTCGCCCTTATCCCTAAAACATCAAAAATTGATATTTCACTGCTTAAGCAAGAGTGGTTAGAAATTACCACTGATTCATCAGTCATCAACATCAAATATGCGGACGATAACGCTTATTTAGAGGTCTTTGCTTACGCCTTAAAATTTTCAGAAATGGAAAATATTGACCGTTGGGACGCTTTCAACCAATTGCGGAAAGAACGCTTAATCTCAAGCTTTGGCGAACTGAGAGGTATCCAGCTTCCTGAAGATGAAAACGACGATCCACTTGACACAGACGAACCATTTTATGACACTCTTTACCGCTGGTGCCTCGGTAGAGGTTACGAATCAAAAGGCACAATTTCCTAGCTCTGCCGCACTCTATGCCCCAAAAAATGGGGTAT
>JAYVYE010000180.1:0-2212 GCA_043784545.1 Candidatus Microsaccharimonas sp. | reverse complement strand
GAAAAAGGTATACTCTACCAGAGTTACCGTAAGTTTGTAAAAACATTGGTAATCATCGAACGGGCCAGTAGCTCAGCTGGTTAGAGCGTCTGCCTCTTAAGCAGAATGTCGTGGGTTCAAGTCCCACCTGGCCCTCCAATCCGCTTACGCTTAAACTCATCTAATTGAGAAGTTTTGTTATACTATAACTATGGAAATGAAGCTAGAAGTCGTACCGCTACCTGTTTCTAATGTTGATGAGAGTCTCACTTTTTATAAAGATAAAGTCGGTTTCCACCTTGACCACGATGTTGAGCCTGGCAACGGTATGAGGATCATTCAACTAACGCCTCCTGGGTCAGCATGCTCAATTGTATTTGGCAACGGGATGGGAGATGACTCAGATAGGCTCGGCTCAGTCAAAAATTTACATTTAGTAGTAAAAGACATCGATGATATCCGAGCGGAGCTAACTGGCCGCGGCGTTAATGTGGGTGAAGTGATTGATATGGGCGGTGTGAAATACGCTTACTTTGAAGACCCAGATGGAAACTCATGGGCATTACAAGAAATTGATAAAAATGCAAAGCCGGAATAATATTTGATTTTGAAACGCGGATGATAGTTGCAATAGCGTCTACTGTGGCCCTCCAAGAAATATATTTATATAACCAGTTCAAGTTCTCCTTTTACTACCACCCCATAAAGTTACTCGTTTCAGTGCGAGGACTTTTTTGTTTGCGCTATACTGAAACATACATGGAAGTACACACCAACATACCACTCAAAAACTTCACAACAATGAGATTAGGTGGATCAGCTCGTTTTATGGTTGAAGTTCGTTCGGCCGAAGAACTTATAGCCGTACATCGTAATTCGACTTCAAAAAACTTACCAATATTTATTTTAGGTAGTGGCAGTAACGTCATCGTCAAAGACGAGGGTTTTCCTGGCATCGTCATTCGTATCCGTATCCCCGGCTTTGAAATTATTAATGATGACATAAACACAACAACAATAAAAATTGGGGCAGGGGAGAGCTGGGACGAAATTGTCAAACGGACTGTCGACATGCATCTGTCTGGGATTGAAGCGATGTCGATGATTCCCGGAACCAGTGGCGCTTCACCAGTCCAAAATATCGGCGCTTATGGCCAAGAAATTTCTGAAACACTCGTTTGCCTAGAGGCCTATGATTCCCAAACCGACCAATTAATTGTATTACAAAATCAAGCTTGTGGATTTGCCTACCGTAACAGTATTTTCAGAGATGATCAAAAAGGTCGCTACGTTATTACTAGTATCACGCTTAAATTATCAAAGAACCTTCCCTCACCACCCTTTTACGATGCTCTACAAACCTATTTTGATACACATAAAATTACATTTTTTACGGGGGAAATTGTCCGCGAAGCCGTTATGGCCATTCGAACTGAAAAACTGCCCGACCCGAAGCTACGACCGAATACTGGTTCGTTCTTCAAGAACGCAATTGTTCAAAATTGGCAACTCACCGACCTTAAAAAAGCGTTTCCCGACATAAAAGTATTTGACATGGGCGATGGTAACTCGAAAATTCCAACGGGCTGGTTGATTGAGCAAGCTGGTATGAAAGGTCAGCTCTTGCATGGCATACGCGTCCACGACAAAAATAGCTTGGTGCTAATCAACGAATCTGCGACTGGTTACGCCGACTTAGCGCTCGCCCGTGACGAAATCATTGGTGCAGTTCGTGATAAGTTTCGTATCCAAATTGAACAAGAACCGCTGGAGATTAGCTAACTTGCGATTTAGCCTAAAACCCCTTATGCTATAAGCATGACACGCCGTGGGTTCACGATTGTTGAGTTAATTATTACAATCACGATTATGGGGATACTTTTAACGCTGGCAATTGTTAATGTCGGGGCGACTCAGGCCAAGGCGCGTGATGATGAACGAAAAGGCGACACCGATGCGATTTCAAGCGCACTCGAAGATTTTTACACGTCTGGAACTACTGGAACTGTTAATTTCGCTCGTTATCCGTCACAAGATATAAATGTATCAACAACTGCTATTACAACGAACCTTCGCGACACAAACCTAAAGTCATTTATGGCACCCGGGATCTCTGATCCTATGACAACTTTTATTGCAGCTACCAATGCGGTACAGTCGGCTTCTGGGGTATTGCCACAACCGACCAAAGATCAATATGTCTACCAGCCTATTAAATCTGACGGCACAATCT
>JAYVYE010000179.1:0-3470 GCA_043784545.1 Candidatus Microsaccharimonas sp. | reverse complement strand
GACCTTAAACTTGGCGGTACAGAACGAGTTTGAGCAAAAGCAGCTTGGTGTTGCCACGAGCGCCAACCAACTTTTCCGAAGTCTGGGATCAACTTTGGGAACAGCTATCTTCGGAGCAGTTTTGACGGCTGGTATCGTATCGCAGCTTGGAAACGTTCAAGAAACACCCTATATCAAGGCCCTCAGTAGCAGTGCGCAGGTATCAAAACTGGGTGACATTACTACTGCCAACACCATCCTGACGCTCAACATGCCCAGCGTGAAAAAAGAAATTACTGACGGTGCCATCAAAAGCTTCCAGACTTTACCTACGCCAATTGCAAAGGTAGCTGAGTCTAAATTCCTTGATAACCAAAAGAACTTCTCTGGTGTCGTGACACGGGCTTTCTCTGATAGTCTGCAACGTATCTTTATCGTGGCGGCAATTCTAATGGCAGGTTCAACTGTCCTGATTTTCATGCTGAAAGAGCGGCCCCTAAAATCAGCAAAAATGACTGATACACCCGGAGAAATGTAGCATAATTTACAATTTGTCAACAAAATTCAAAAAAGAGCTTGTGCTCTTTTTTGAATTAGAATAAGATAAAAACAATAGCGTGATGACGGACGCGTCTTGACTGTTTTCTATGAAATTGTTATTATTAGTGATGTGTTTCACGCCAAACTTAATTTAAAGGTCGGAGTGCGTGAAGCTGTACATAGTACAAGGAGTACAACTGTCACATGCCTATAGCAATCGAATTTGTGCCCTCGAGGCGCAAAAAGATCGCAGTGGATGTGGTGCCCGCCGATTGGCGACTATTTATCGCTCACTAAACAACTCGTTCTGAGTTGCCAAAAAAAGAAAACACCCCAAGGCACCGGGGTGTTTTCACTTTTATGGTGACTTTTTAGTTCGTAAGCTTCTGGTCCAATAAGGCTTTCAATTCAGTCGTGCTGCCTTGAACTATAGCGGTTGAAACGGCGTCAGGAAGCTTTTCACCGTTCAGGTAGAAGCTAGGGGTGGCGTTGACGTTAATCTTTTTACCCAGGGCTTGATCAAACAAGATTTTTTTGTTGACGCTTGATCCGGCAATATCTTTCAAAAATTGATCTTTACCGAGCTGGAGTGAATCAGCGTAGCTAGAAAACTTGTCGGTACGCGCGGTGCCTGTCAGATCTTTCCAGTCAGCTTGTGATTCGTATACTAAGTTGTTCATTTCCCAGTATTTACCTTGCAATCCAGCGGCTTCAACAGTTGCAGCGGCAGCCCGAGCATTCGGGTGGATAGTCGTAAGGGGGAAGTTACGAAAGACAAAGGCAACCTTATCTTTATACTCTTCAGTGATGGCTTTAATCTGTGGGTGAGCGCTACCACAGCTTGGGCACTGGAAGTCGCCGTACTCGATTAGCACAACTTTGCTGTCGACTTTACCAAAGACGTGATCGGCAATGGTACCGGTTTGTTCGCTCGCGGTGATGACTTTACTCGCATCAACCGAACCAACGTTAATTGGTGGGTTTGCAAAATGTGAATAAGCTATTAACCCACCGAATACGACGATAATCAATGAGCCAAAAATAATCCATGCGACTTTACTCATTACAAGACATCCTCCAAAATTTACTATACTTATTGTAGCAGACTAAATACTTAGGATCTGACCACGAGTAGGGTACAATAACTCTATAATGTTTACGTTCTTATGTATTGTCATTGTGCTTGTATTTGCTAGCCTAATTATTGTGGCAGCTGTCCATCCTGTGCCTCATATCGTGAGTCAGTTCGAACTAAATCGCCGATCAAAAAATAGTAAAGAAGCTCAGTGGCAACACCGCAGAGAATTGCTGCTTCCGGATGTCTATGCTGCATTGGCTGCCAAAACGGCACTACTTGTCGTTAGTTTCGTAGCGTTAGCAATCGTCACGTTTGGCTGGGGCCTTGGACTGGCAATAGCGCTTCTTGGTGTTTTATTATATCCAGGCATCGCGAGCTGGGGTATTGTAGCCAGGCAAGCACAAAAAGTATACGTACGCTACGAGGCGCCGTATCTTGATAGTATTGTGAGATTACAACCTCTTTTTAAGGTGGTCCGATCAGTAACGGTGCCAAAGTCTGAAATTTATCACCGTTTTGATTCGCGCCAGGAATTACAGCATATGATTGATCAGTCCGATGTTCTTTCTAGTGACGAGCGGCAATTAATTGTTCATAGTTTAGGTTTCAAAGACCAGCGCGTCGATAGTATTATGACACCAAAAAGTGTTATTAAATCGATCAAGAAAACCGAGTTTCTTGGTCCATTAGTATTAAGTGAAATTCATGAACTCGGCCATAGCCGTTTGCCAGTTATCGGTAGTGATCTTGATCATGTTGTTGGTATCTTACATGTTCGTGATCTGCTGTCACTCGATATAAAAAACTCTGTAACGGCCGAAAAAGCGATGGAGGCAAAAGTTTACTATATTCGTTATGATCAGACTCTAGAACACGCCTTAGCGGCTTTTATTGAAACACGGCACCATCTATTTATAGTGATTAATAAAGACCGTGAAACAGTAGGGATCGTGACACTAGAAGATGTCATCGAATGCCTGTTAGGACGTCGTATCCTGGACGAAGATGATAATCATGAAGACCCACGATCGGTTGCAGCTCATATTGCGGCCAACAACAACATTCCAGTTCACCGGGTAGACGTCTAGTTTTATAGAGGTCAGAGTGATATAGTACAGATAATGATACGAACACTTACCTCACAACTCAGCGCCCACATTGGCGAGACCGTCACGATTCAAGGTTGGCTCCATAAAAAACGTTTGCTTGGTGGCCTTAACTTTATCACCGTGCGTGATCGATCGGGGATTGCTCAGAACCTGATTGATAGCAAGGACGAAGTTGAAAAATTACGTGGTCTGCAGATTGGAACAGTGCTCGCTTTAACTGGTGTCGTGGTGGCCGACGAACGTGCGCCTGGTGGCGCTGAACTGCACGATGTTACCGTTGAGGTGATGGTGCCAGTGGTTGACGAATCGCCAATTGAAATTGATAAACCAATCAGCCATAAATCAGAAAATCTCGATACGTTATTCGAATACCGTGTATTAAACGTCCGTAACTTGCAAGAGCAAAAAATCTTTAAGATTCGTGCCAGTTTGACGCGCTACATTCGAAATTTTTTGTTTGAGAATGAATTCACTGAAATTGACACACCAAAGCTGTTAGCCGAGGCCACCGAAGGTGGTGCAGAAGTATTCACCCTTGATTATTTTGGTAAAAAAGCGACGCTTGCCCAAAGCCCGCAGTTCTACAAACAAATCATGGTAGGTGCTTTTGAGCGCGTGTATGAAATTGGCCACAGTTACAGAGCGGAACCAAGTGCGACGACTCGGCACCTGACAGAACTAACGATGCTTGATATTGAAATGGGATTTGTCGAGAGTCATAAAGAAGTGATGGATATGGTAGGTAATACCGTTCGTGATGCGCT
>JAYVYE010000178.1:0-4067 GCA_043784545.1 Candidatus Microsaccharimonas sp. | reverse complement strand
AATTCTCACGACTACTGGTTGGCTTCCAGTATTTTGTTGCTCAAATGGGCGTCCTATTACGCTCACGCAAGCAAATAGATCCAAGGCGCTTCCAAGCCTTGCATGGCATGGTGCATCAGACTTGAAATACTTTGCAAATAAGTTTGCAAATGATCAATTTCGCATTGCATAAAAAACAAAAGGCAAAAAATGTACTATAAAAAACCACAAATCACCCGTTTCCCACTTCCAAAGTGTAAAGAAATTGAAATTCAAACGATGGATTCTTGGCTTGCTACTGGCGCCATTAAGTTGACCGATACCGGATCAGAAAATCTATATTTTATTGATCAATTTGGTCAAGAATTTTATTGCAAGTGCTATCCACAATAAATAACAAAGGCGCTTAGGCGCTTTTTTTTGGCTTAGGCTTTGCCTAGGCTTTTTTGCTGGGTTATATCAGGCAGAGTTGCGCGCGTGACCTTTGGCGCTTGCTTGCTCTAATCAAGCTTGGCATCACTATTGTGGGCTTTGCTTAGGCTTTTTTTAGCATGGAATGCGGGTGTAAACGCGCTTATACATGCGGCATTTATGCACTTGATTTATACGGGTTAACTGGAGGCTTTGCTTCGCTTGATTGTGGGCGCTTGATTTTGGGGCTTGGCTTAGGCTTGGCTTGCTTAGGGTAGTTTAGCTTAGTGTGAATGTGCATTCAAAAAGCAGTGTAAGTACTTGATTTATATGGATAATTTTTTAATGATAATGACAAACCATTATCACACTCTTCATAGCCCCACGCTTACCATTAATATGGTGAAATATGGTGAAATATGGTGAAAATCAACATTGATTCTATGATGATCATGAGATATTTATCTGAAAAAAGTAAGGTACCCCCCCCTTCATTTTTCTAAGGGTCTGTTTTATTTAGACCACCACCTTCATTTTCTAGCTAAGTAATTTTGAACTTTTTACTATTTGGTTTCCTGCATGAGTTGTTGTGCGTCAATTAATAACTGCATTTGGGAAAAGTCATATTCTGCATAGAACTTATCAAATCCTTTGGTACCCATGCCATGTATTCCTGTTTTACCAACATGGTGCTCAGGGCAAAGTGGTATTAGAGTTCTGTAATCACCCTTTCCCCAGCCTCCAGATCTAAAGTGATGCAACTGTACCGGGCTATCTGTTATGCCGTATAAACGCCTACAAACCATGCAGCCAAGAGTCACTAGCTTTTGTTTGTACTGCTTCTCGTTCATTGCATCTTCATTTCTGTTCGCCTGGTGTACTCTTGAACTTTCCAAACTTCGACCTTTAACTTGGCAGCTTCCAGCATATAGCGCAATGTTTCCTCTACTTCTATGGCATCTTTGAGGCCGTCCAGTTGTTCAACATAAATTTCGCTTGAGTAAGCGTAGATTTCTTTAGCGCCAATTGCTGTGGCAGGTGACGACCCCATTAGTCTAGCTTTGACTGTTTTGAGATAGTTCTCAATGTAGATTCTGTTTGCTTTAGCTTGGGCATACGTGCCTGCATTACGCTGGATGTATTCAATTGCTTTAAGAGGTTCTATGTCCATCATACAAATTCCAGCTCTGGTGCTTTACTCTTATACTTATCTAATGTAATTTTTATGTATTTTGCATAATCAGCACGGCTAATACTTTGTCGTTGAAGTTGATGATATTCCAGCATATTGCGAATGGCTTTAATTCCAATACCTGTAAAACCCATTACTTTTGATGTCTCATATCGTTGAGCAGAATTCTTCAGCTCTTGTTGAGAAGTTGCACAGTCTGGTAAGGCTTCTTGTCCAATCCCATTACGAGCCATTGTTTCGCAGATGTTTAGACTACCAGTCAAGTCCCACCACTCTTGAATACCACCTTTACCATGCACTATTGCTTCTAAACTGGTTAAGTCTCGCATGGTAAGCAAGTCCAAAGACTTTTGATCTACTACCCTGGCACCAGATATTGCATGTTCAACTGCATCAAAACCAGTGGTTGCATAGTGCTTACGTTTACATTGTTTACGACTCATATCATTCCTATTTATACGGTAAGTAGCATATATATGGCTATACATTGTTATATATGCTTATCAATCAGTAGCTGGACGCCTAAATCCAAGTCGCCATCACCCATTTCTTTCAGCATCATCTTTTGAATGCTGTTTAGCTTAATATTGATCAGGCTTTCGACTGGTTTGCTTCGTTTTCTACCTGAACCTGGACGGTATCCACCCCAAGGCTTTTTAGGGCCACTGAATGAGGCATTCTCACGGTCTTTTAACCATTGGGGCTTAGGTGTGTACATTTACTCTACCCTTGTCCCACAACGAGCTTCTAGGCATTCCAGAAGCTTCTCCAGATAGTGTTTAGCCTTCTGCACATCTTTCATTCCATCTTTGTCTTTGTACCTGGCAATGTACTTGATCACATTTCCACGTAGAAAGCCTTCAAACTGTTCTGGACTCATCCAGCATTCCATTGCGTCCCACGGCTGAATGGATTTTTTATAGTGATTTCCAGAAACTTGATAATCATTCGCGCTCATTTATTACCTTTTGTTGGTTTAGGACAGTGTTCTGGGACTTCCACAATACACCACACAGCTTGACTAGGTGCTTGAAAAAAGCTTTTTGTCCACCTATCAATATATACGTCAGGCATATTTCTCAAGGTGTGCCAAATCGATCTTTTTGCAAATTTAGTGTTCAATGAAATTTCACTCACTGTTAAACCATCAAGATGTGAAGTAAGTAAAAGTCTTAAAACTGTATAAGTCGAAGTTCTCATGCTACTTTCTTAGGAAGTGATTGCCAATGGGTCCAAAATTGTTCACCTTGATAGATGCTATAAGTAGCTACACCACCAGAACTTAATAGCTGGAGCTTTACATTTCTCGGTGTATCCATACCAATAGGCAGCCAATAAACGTCTGTGCTTACTGCTACTGTTTTATCATTGTTGATTGTGTGTGTCATTTTTTTCCTTTAGTTTGGCTTCGATGCCGCGCCATTGGTCGGCTTGAAAGTATTCCCGTTGAATCTGTTGGTACTCCTCATCTGTCAGCCCTACCCATTCGCGCTTTGGTGGTGATGTGAATAACTGAGTACCAGCAGGTAAATCATCCAAGCCGACGTTCAGGGTGATACCATTTAAGTTCTTTGTTGCTACAGGCTCCTGCTCAAGTTGCATCTTCTCAATCTGCTTTGCCATACGCTGTATCTCCTCAACAAGTGCGGCCTTCTCATCCCAGTCAGGGTTGAATTGGTTTTGCTCTGGCTGTACTGGTTGCGCTATGGCTGCTGATGCAGATTCCGCAAACGCCTCACCGCCGTCTTTGTCCCGAAAAAACACGGTGTACTGACCGTCCTCTTCACGCTCAACGTCGCAGTAGATCCCAGGCAGGTCCAGATACCACCCTTGGCGACCGTCCTTAAGCGTCATCTCGCTCATGGTTACGGCGGCTGGCTGTACTGGCTGCGCTGCTTGTGGGTGTTTGTATAGCGGCGTCCATCTATACAGTTCGCCATGCGCTTTGGTAGCCTTCAGCATCACGCCCGCTTGCGTTTCCCATGCATCAGGCTCCTGTACTACTGCGCTGGCTGGCTGTACTGTCTGCGCGATGGCTACGCTAAGTTCCTCAATGGCCTGTGCTGCGTCTTGCAATAGTTCGCTCAAAGTTCCACGTTGATCATCAACAAGTACTTGACTTGCGAGGTCGCTGGCTGATGTAGCCTTGCATTGGCCACCAATGTTTAACGCCTGCTGCAATAGTTTTTCAGTCATGAGTTCTTCTCCATTATGTTTGTAATATGGCCTATTGCCTTTTGCGCCCAATAATCGGCGCCGGCGGCAGAAGCAGCAATAGAAGTAGCATCATCAGCAGAAGCAGCATAAGCAGCATAAGCAGCGGCAGAAAAAGCATTAGCAGCAGCATCATAAGCAGCATCATCAGAAGCATTAGCCGTCTTCTCTTCGCACATCCTCGCCCAACTCTTCCCGTGGCCTTTAGCTACTGCCTGCGGTAGGTAAGCCTCTAGTGTGGCCCACATTTCATTTAATCTATTCATATAAC
>JAYVYE010000177.1:0-5943 GCA_043784545.1 Candidatus Microsaccharimonas sp. | reverse complement strand
AGTTGTTGTAAAAGCATAAGCCTGCATCTATACTAATTGCAGAAACAACCAAAAAATAAAATAAGTGCCTATTGTGACCATTAGCAGTAATAGGTCAATAACGTAAATAGGATATATACATATGAATGTAGTTGTAGTTGGTGGGGGCTTTGCGGGCGTTAAGGCTGCGCTTGAACTTGGTAAAAGACACGTAGGCAAAATTACTTTGATTTCTGATGAAACTTACTTTTTACATCACGCGACGCTCTACGCCACCGCTACCGGTAAGAATGTGGCTGAATCTGTTATTTCTTTGCAAGACATCTTTGCTGAATATCCCCACGTGACAGTTATAAATGATAGCGTCACTTCGATTGATCCAAAGCGAAAATTAGTTATTAGTGATAAAAAACAGTATCACTACGATGAGGCAATTCTGGCTCTTGGTTCGGTCACAACCTACTTTGGTATTGATGGTATGGCCCAGCATGCCTACGGCATTAAATCTTTAGATGAGATAAAAAAGTTTAAACAACACATTCATAATGAATTAGTAAATAAAAAACTAGATAAAGAATACTTTGTAATTGGTGCTGGGCCAACCGGAGTTGAACTGGCTGGTGCACTCCAAGAATACCTTCGCTTTTTAAAAGCTTCCTATCGCCTGAATGGTACTCATACCAAAGTAACAATTGTTGAAGCCGCGCCGCGTATCCTTCCCCGTTCGTCTGTTACTGCTGCTAGCATTGTTTCAAAACGTTTAAAGAAAATAGGCATCCGTGTCCTGGTTAATCACAAAGTCAGCGCGCTAGATGACGCATTCATTACCGTTGAGGGTAAAAAAATACCAACTACCACGGCTATCTGGACATCAGGTGTTGCGAATAATCCGTTTTTTAATATAAACCAAGATGTCTTTCATCTGGCACCGAATGGTCGGGTTAACGTGAATCCGTTTCTTGAGGCTATCCCGCGCGTCTACGTTGTGGGCGATAGTAACACCGTGCAATTTAGTGGTATGGCGTGGCCCGCATTATATCAGGCGACTTTTGTGGCAAAACATTTAGCGCGTCTCGTCTCGCACCGCCCAAAGTCTGCTTTTCACCCCTACTCCTCAATGTCTGGGTTACCAGTCGGTGAAAAATGGGGTTATGTTGAGTGGCACGGTTTATACGTGGCTGGAAAAGCCGGCTATTTAGTACGTCGCTGGATGGAATTATATGGCTATTGCAAGCTTGTCTCATTTCAAAAAGCAGTCGCAATTTGGCGAGCGCATGATATTCCACAAATTGATGATTAATTTCATCTGAGAAAAGAGTCGAAAGTTGTTGTAAAAGCATAAGCTTAGACTTATACTTGGGATAGAAAAAATGGCCAAAATTAAAAGGGAGCGGTTGACGAGTACTTTCTCGTTATGACAGGGTTATGAAGATTTTAATGCTGGGCTGGGAGTTGCCTCCGCACAATAGTGGCGGTCTTGGAGTGGCCTGTTACCATCTTTCAAAAGCGCTTGCATTACAAGGTGCGTCAATAGATTTCGTCGTCCCCTATTCCGCTAAACATGAGAACGTTAATTTTATGAAAATTCACAATGCCACAAAACTATCACCTTTGGATCGCTACGGATTGGGTGCGTACGACAGTAAATTTGCCATTGAAAGCTTACCTGGTTCTGAAGCGGCAGATGTCAAAGATATACGCGGCGTACAAAGACAGTACACCAAATATGTTGAGCGGCTTGTTGGGCGCAAAAAGTTTGATGCTATTCACGCCCATGACTGGCTAACCATGGAAGCTGGTATTCGTGCCAAGCAACTGACCGATGCACCACTTATTGTGCATGTCCATGCAACTGAATTTGACCGGGCCGGTGGAAACATGGGCAATCCGATTGTTCACGAAATCGAATATCAAGGCTTAATGGTAGCTGATCGTATTATCGCAGTCAGCAATATAACCAAAGGTATAATAGTCAACAAATACGGCATACCGGCTGAAAAAATTGAAGTTATGCATAATGCAATTGACGTTGACAGTTTCAATGACGGTTATCAGTACGATAATCGAACCTATCGTTACCTCGAGGGCCTCAAAAATGAAGGGTACACTGTTATTAGTGCGGTGACTCGTTTTACAATCCAAAAGGGCCTTGAATATCTGGTTCGTTCTGTCGCCAAGGCCAACCAACGCTATGACCGTATTGCCTTACTTTTAGCTGGTGATGGTGAGCAGCGTGACGAGCTGATAGCGCTGGCTTCTGAATTGGGTATTTCTGACAAAATTTTCTTTACTGGCTTTGTTCGCGGCAAGCAGTGGCGTGACGCCTACAGTGTATCTGATATTTTTGTTATGTCGTCGGTCAGTGAACCGTTCGGCTTAACTGCCCTAGAAGCGGCCCATCATGACAATGCTCTTATTATTACCAAGCAATCCGGCGTTGCCGAAGTACTTAACAGTATTTTTACATACGACTTCTGGGACGTTGATCGTTTAGCCGATCAAATTGTTGGTATTGCTACGTCCGAATCATTAAAACAGTCGCTTCGTGAAAATGTTACCCATGAATACGCCGTTATGTCCTGGAACGATGTCGCTAAAAAGTGTATGCAAACTTACAGTTCAAGCCGAAAAGTAGCCTACGCATGAGCAGTCGCGGTATAACCTTGTACCTTCACGTTCATCAGCCACTTCGCGTGCGCGATTATAGCGTTTTTGATACTGCGATTGATCATAATTATTTTAATGATCCAGACCCTTTGAGCGATCGAAATAATGAAAAAGTCTTTAATAAAGTCGCCGAAAAATCATATCGTCCTATGAATGCGTTGCTTGAAAAATTACTAGCCAAGCACGAGGAGTTTAAAGTATCACTTTCGATCACCGGCACCTTTATCGAACAGGCCGAACAATGGGCGCCAGATGTCCTTGAAAGCTTCAAACGATTAGTCGACACTGGTCGCGTCGAAATTGTTTCAGAAACGTATTATCACTCATTGGCGTTTTTTTACAGCCACGAAGAATTTGTCCGGCAAGTTGAGGCTCACCGTGACAAAGTACGCCAATTATTCGGCGTTGAAACCAGTGTTTTTCGTAATACCGAGCTAGCCTATAACGATTCGCTCGCTCAATGGGCAGACGAATATGGCTTTAAAGGTATTCTGGCCGAAGGTTGGGATCCAATCCTTGATTGGCGTAGTCCTAATTTTGTTTACAAACCTGAGGGCACAAAGAACATTGCGCTGCTACTCAAAAACTACAAATTAAGTGACGACCTGGCGTTTCGTTTTAGTAACAAAGCTTGGCAAGAATGGCCTTTGACTGCCAATAAATACACTGAATGGGCGAACGCATCAATCGAAGACGCTCCACTGATTAACTTATTTATGGACTATGAAACTTTTGGTGAGCACCAATGGCAAGACACCGGCATTTTTGAATTCTTTGAAGATTTCGTTGGACGCTGGCTTTCCAACCCAGACAACACTTTTTATACTGTGTCCGAAGCAATTGACGCCAACCCACCAGTTGGGGAACTAAGCATGCCAAGTACCGTCACCTGGGCTGATGCCGAACGTGACCTTACGGCGTGGCTTGGAAATAGCATGCAGCAAGAGGCAATGGGCTATCTGTACGCACTTGAAAAAGATATTTTACGCACTAACGACCTTACTTTGATTGCTGATTGGCGCAAATTGCAAACTTCCGACCACGCTTATTATATGTGTACCAAATGGTTTACTGACGGTGACGTGCATGCCTACTTTAGCCCGTATGAATCCCCTTATGATGCCTTTTTGTATTACATGAATGTTATACGTGATCTGCGCTGGCGCTTGCATGAAACCCACAAGACTGGTGGTCTGCGTGGCTAGACCAATCGTCCTGGGCAACGGTGAGTTACACGTCGGCTTAAACAAATTTGGATTAGTTCACGACTTTTATTATCCGTACGTTGGGTTTGAAAACCATGCAGCTGGTGCAAATTTACGCCATAAAGTTGGTGTGTATATTGATGGCAAAATAAGCTGGCTTGACGATATCGATCAATGGGAATTTACTTTCCGTTATCCCCACACCGCTTTAATTGGGCATACCCTAGCAAAGAACAAGCTGCTTGATGTTATTTTAGAGTTTGATGACAGTGTTGACGCTGAAATGAGTATTTTTATGCGAAATATTCATGTCGTTAACTTATCGGATACACCGCGCGAGATTAAGTTATATATGCATCAAGCTTTTGCCATTGGTGATTCACGAAGCAACACCGATACGGCCCAATATTTACCTGATAGTAATGCTATTTTGCATTATCGTGGACGACGAGCATTTATTATCTCAGGGCAACACAATGGCCAGCCTTTTGATCAGTATACGCTTGGTCTTTTTGGCATCGAAGGCCACGAGGGTAGTTTTCGCGACGCCGAAGACGGTCAATTAAGTAGTAATAACGTTGAACATGGTCGAGTTGACTCCGTTCTTGGGTTTACGCTTCAAATTGGTGCTAAAAGTTCAGAACGAGTACATTACTGGGTTAGTGCCGGCATGTCGATCCGTGAAGCTTTGTATATTCATAAACAAATCGAAGACGATGGTATGCTGACACGCCAGCGATTGACCGCTGATTGGTGGCAGTCATGGCTTGAGCCAGTTTTAGCATTATCCGCCAATACTCCCAAGAACCATCAACAACTATTGATAAATAGCATGATGATTATGAAATCTCAAATGGACAAACGGGGGGCTGTGATTGCTAGTACCGATAGCACTATGTTAAATTACTCACGTGATGCCTACGGGTATAGCTGGCCACGAGATGGAGCCTACACAATGTGGCCGTTTATACGCCTGGGCTACGTTGATGAACCGTACCGCTTTTTTGAATTTACTAAGCGTGGGCTGCATCCTGGTGGATATTTGATGCACAAGTATCGGGCTGATGGTGCGCTAGGAAGTAGCTGGCATCCATACGTCCACGGCAACATCGTAGCCGCACCGATTCAAGAAGATGAGACGGCGATTGTTGTTTTCATGTTTGCGCAGTTTTATGCCATGCACAAAGATAGCCAACTGATTAAAGAATTTTACTCGACAATGATTGTGCCAATGGCTAATTTTCTGGCTGACTTTATTGATGACGCCACCGGTCTTCCCAAACCAAGTTATGACTTATGGGAAGAAATCTTCGCAACCTTTACCTATACGGTTTCAGTGACCTACGGTGCACTGCTAGCAGCATCTGATCTGGCTACTGTGGCTGGTGATTCAGATAATGCCGTAAAATGGCGCACGGCAGCTGATGATATTAAACAAGCAGCCGCAAAACATTTATATAACGATGAACGCAAAACATTCTACAAAAGCATCAGTGTTGAAAATGGTCAGGTAACCAAAGACGCCACCCTCGATTCATCTAGTGTTTTTGGTGCCTTTATGTTTGGCTTATTCGATGCTAACGGTACCGAAATAACAACTGCGGTCGAAATGATGCGCGATCGCTTCAATATATCGGATGATACACCGGGTATTCCCCGCTACGAAAATGACTTTTATAGGCGCTCTGACCCGTCAGTAACCGGTAATTGGTGGTATATTACGACGTTATGGCACGCTCAATATCTGCTTGAAAAAGACCAAATAGCTGAGGCTGAGTGTATTCTAGATTGGGTCAAAGATCACTCTCTAGGTACCGGTATGCTCTCAGAGCAAATAGATCCTACTAATGATCAAACTGTCTCCCCGGCACCATTAACATGGTCACACGCTGAATATGTTTCGACATTGCTCGATTTCATCGAGAAAACAAAAAAATGAGCCATAAAGGTGGGGTTCTAAAGCGAATGCTTCGTCATTATTCGCCACTGATTCGATCAAGAGGCAATTTGATAAAACATTTCGCTAAAAAAGTTGGCTTAGTATATTTTGGTTCAGTCGACCAACACCACGACGATCACGTACTGATTCGGG
>JAYVYE010000176.1:0-1719 GCA_043784545.1 Candidatus Microsaccharimonas sp. | reverse complement strand
GCTTTCTTGATAACAACTTTTTGCTCTGGCTTTCGCTTGGCAACCACTTGGATTCTCCTAATTGGTGTAGACGTAGCAACATTCGGCGTAGCTTGCGATTCTTGCGTAGTAGGTACTTCCTCCTTAGCTTCTTCCTTTGGTTGACTATCGTCGGGCTTAAAGACTCTCTGACTATTCTTGCCGCAAGTAGGACAATGCGCTCGGAAAGTTCTGTCTGCTTGGAATTCATGGCCTTCTATGCACCTAAAGCTATTCACCTATACCATCCCTATCCTTCAAACGTCTATACTCCTTCCAACTAGACTTCGGCCGATAGATACAAGAACGAAGTATCTCGGGAGTATGACTGCGTTGATCTTCGTCTTCAAAATCCGCCTCTACTGCGGGCGGTTCATAAGGTAATAGCTCGATCCTATCATCTACTAACCTTTTAGCCTTAAGCTTGGGTACAAAAGTGATCGACTTAATTACGGCTTGCCAAGTTCGCCAAGTAGCTAAACCGTCAGTCTTTTTAAGTGCTGTACCAAGCCGAATGAATCTTCTAGAGCTAGTCTGAAACTTAAGGTTGTCTACGTCTTCGCTAGGAGCGCCTGCTTCGTAGAACTTCCTGAACGCATCACGCATCTTTTGAAAGTCTACCTCCCTTCTACCTATACCACGAGTGCGTACTACAGGATTGTGTTCTTCGTTCATGTATTCGTACATACCACTTTGAGCTACGAACAGCTCGTTAGTGCTAGTGTACTCCCAATCGCCTAACTCCTTAGAGATTTTTAGTTCTGGAATCAGAACCTTGGATACGATTCCATCCGTAGCTACGCTAATTATGTTCTGATCATGTTTGGCTAGAACTGTGGATATCTGTGCTCTACAACCAGCCGTAACCATGCCGGCCCAAAAGAAGGATTGGTAGGGAGGAACGCTAATTTCATCCGTCAATGGATTGGTAAAGCCAATAGCCTGAGCTAATTTGCCATACATAGCATTCATGCCCAACTTGAGAATCTTCTCACCAAAGTTACCAGCTTGCTTTAGTTGTTGTCGTTGCTTGTATAGATCGTTAACGAAGTCGAATGGCTTGTGATCGCACCGCGAATCTGGATCTATGACCCAACCTCTAAATACCTTTATGTGGCACTTGTAGGAATCATAAGTAAGAGCCGCAGCTACTTCGCTTGTGTGATACCAACCGGCGCCTCTAGTCGGATAGCAGATACGACCATCTTTCATTCGCAACGGGAAGGGAGGGAACCTATAATCCAGTTCGTAATCGTGTGCATTGTTCCACTCTACATCCCATACACCTATCAAGGACGGATCGAAGTCTTTTACACGCTTCCATTCGGCACACGCAAGACAAGGCAAATTACGCACTTGCGAAGGATACGCAGAGTTGATATCGTACTGATGAGCTATTGGATGTTCACCGATACTAGCCGTATCAAACCTGCCGCCGAAGTAAGCATAACGAAATGCTCTAGTCGCAGGATGATCTTCGTCGGGTCTGCCCATGTAAAATTTGATCTGCTCTCTTGTAAACAAAGCTGCTGCTATGCTACCAGCGCCGCTAAAAGCGTTCTGTTCTATGTTTAACTCGTGAGCTTGTCGTAACACCTTGTGCATCATAGCCGTGCCTAGCTCACCTTCTTCAAAGCAGTAAGCCTTGACTTCTTCGTATTCATCCCAAGTGAAGCCGTCACGTCGTTCTTTCATGGCTTT
>JAYVYE010000175.1:0-1933 GCA_043784545.1 Candidatus Microsaccharimonas sp. | reverse complement strand
CTGGCCTGATGGCTCTATCGGCAATTTCGTAGCAACGGCTGAGCCCAATACCTCACTTGAGGAGAAGATGCTCTGCTCAGGTCTGGCAGGAGGAGTCCTCACCGTAGTCACGCGAGGTTATGACGGCACTAGCGCACTAGCTCATGCTTCCGGCGCGGTAATCATGCACACCATTTCGGCCATAGACATCGCAGAGGCAAACTGGATCGCCAACTTCCACGCCAGAACCTCCAAAGCAACGCCAGTGGATGCCGATGAACTTCCAATCGTGGATTCTGCGGCAACTTTCGGACTCAAGAAACTGACATGGGCCAACCTCAAAGCAACCCTCAAGACCTACTTCGATACTCTGGCAACGACCCTCTCCAACAAGACCCTGACCCTTCCCATCATCGACAACCCTGCACTCGGATTTGCTACAACGGTCACGGCGGCAGGAACAACCACTCTTACCGTCGCCTCTGCTCACGCGCAGGAGATGACAGGCACGACCACGCAGACTCTTGTCCTTCCTGTCGCTGCCACCATGACTGCCGTTGGTCAGGGATATCGCGTCCCAAACAACTCAACTGGCGTCGTCACCGTTCAATCCTCTGGGCTGAACACCGTCTTTGCCATTCCCGCCAATACCGAAGTTACCTTCACCGTCAAGTTGCTCTCTGGCACAACCGCTGCATCGTGGGATTACAAAATCACGGGAACGGCTACGGCGGCGTCTACGGCTTATGTCGGAGTAGGGCTCACTAAATCAGCCGACCAATCCTTAACTAGCGCCACCTACACAGCCGTGAGTTGGGACGGTGAGGGTTGGGACACAAACGCATTCCATGACACCGTATCTAATAACTCACGCGTCACAATTCCCGCAGGCAAGGACGGGAAATACCTGATAGCGGTTAATTTCAATTATCAGTCAAATGCAACGGGAAGTATCCGACTTGTTAATATCTACAAAAATGGAGTAAATCTAGGAGATCAGAACTTCGGGAATAACGCAACTTTCTACTCGGGTGGAGTGGTTGCGAAAGTCTTGAACCTAGTGGCAACGGATTACATTGAAGCCTTTGCGTATCAAGATTCAGGTGGTGCGCTCCTTCTTAAAGCCACACCGACTTTCGGTACCAGTATGCAAGTTACCTATCTAGGAGCATTAGATGAACTTTTACGAGTTTACTATTCCTACTGCTTTAAATGGTACGCAACTTAAAACAGAATTAAATTGCGATGAGGTCTATATCAGGGGAGACAAGTTAGTCATCGGAGGTGATTTGACTCTGGCTCAAGCACAGGCAGGTGTCACAGCGCATGTCCCTAAGCCAACGCAAGCCGAACTTGACGCAATCACTTTCACTAAAGACCGAGCAGACGGACTGGCAAAATTGGAAGCGTTAGGTCTGACTCTGGCTCAGGCTAGTGCGGTAGCGCGCAAGAGGCCATAGTGACAAATATATTAATTTCCGACGAGAACCAAATCGCCACAGGTGACTTCGCCACTATCGTCAAGGCAACGCAGATCGCGGCGAGTGACTTCATGGACAAGTGGGGCAAGCCCCCAGTCACCCTCACACAGGACGCTACGTTGCCCTTTGATATGCGGGTACACGTTACCAACCAGCACCGTCATACGGGGGCTAAGGGGTACCACTGCATAGAGAACGGGATTCCTACTGCCTACATCTCGCCAGCGGCAAGCCTGAACAAGTTGTTCGGCACCTACTTCCCACCGATTATTTCCAGAGGTATCTTTCATAAAGGACAAGTCCTATTCCCTGCCCGTTGCCGAAGTGGATTGACCGATATCATCCAACATGAAGTAATCGAAATGTTGGCTGATCCGCTGATTAAGACTCTCTCCGAGCCAGATTCCCTCGGACATCAATGGTTGGTCGAGCCTGCTGATCCTTTGGACGGCGTGTTCCACATGGAAGTTATC
>JAYVYE010000174.1:0-1876 GCA_043784545.1 Candidatus Microsaccharimonas sp. | reverse complement strand
CGCAGTTGCAGCAGGTAAGAGCGCGGGTGCCAAAGATGCTACGTCAGCTCTATTTACCAAAGTTGAACCAATGGCACCCAAGGGTCCTCTTAACTGGGTGATGAACTCTGTCATGCCAAACACAGCAGACGGCGGGGCGCGTTTCGCATTTACTAACTGGCTTAAAAACTCTCCTACCGCCATGAGGATTGCCCCAAACCTAACGGCTAAAGTTAATGCTGGACTTGATGCAACGGCAACTGAAATTAAAGATGCTTACAAGGTTGCTCGCAGAATTGCGGCTACTCCATATAGTCGCCCTATTACCGCTATTGCAGGGCAAGGCGCATCTAGTATCTCAACGGCAGGACTGAAATTAGGACTTCTCGGGAATATAGATAACTGGATGGGCGACCCTAATGCACCAGTGGCTACCGAACTCAATCATCTCAAGCCAATTGCGGGGATGAACGGACTCGCACTTAACCTTGCACAAATCGCAGCACATGGAGATTTAGGTTCTGTTCCTGCGTTATCAGAGAGTGTAGGAAATATCTTTTCTCAGGCAAGAAGTGTAATTGCTACCGCCTTAGATAAGAACGGACTTCTAGCCGACTGGGAACGTGGCACGGGAGTAAGTGCAAACAAAACGATTAAAGGTTTAGTCAAGGAAGGCCTGACTCCGCACGATTTCTTCGCCCATGTTCAAGACCAAGCCGACAGTTTTGCAGCACAACACGCCGCGCAACCTCTGGTAGATGCTGCTATCCAAAACGGAACAATAGATAAAACAAATGCCGATGCCATTCACTTTGCCCAACTCAATCAAGCGCATATTATCCGTAATGACCCAACACTAATGAATCAGGCTCGTGATTCTTACTACCAAAAGCCAGGGTTATTTGCTAAAGATATTGCTGATGCGATGCTTCGTTATAGAGAAGACCCTCGTCAGGTTCACAGTAGCGACTTGGTATCCTTTTTTAAGGCGCGTAGATTAACGCAAAGTGACGTATATCCAAACATGAACCACTTTGATATTCCTAAAACATCTGAGGGAGATATTTCGTGGATGAGTGCGTCATCTCCCGAGAGAATCGCTCAAGCAAAACTAATCGCCGCTACTGGACAACCACTACCAGGCAAGTTCGGGCTAATGCGTAATGATATTTTCGATGCGGGTAAAGCCGAAGAAAAGGCTATGGAGTTTGCTAAAGAATTAGAGAAAGCAAGACCTGGTTATGTTGCACCCCCAACCCTTGAAGAACTTAAAGTATCTTCAAGTGGTAACGAGTTTGGTGCATCAGCAAAGCCTTACCAGATGCCAGGAACGCATCTTCCAGAAACCACAACTCCTGCCGAAACCGCCCTACGCAAAAAAGTAAGAGACGTCCTAGGTTCAGAATTAGGGCGCGATACTAATGGTCTTAGTTTTGTTCCAACAGAAGATTTAATTAAGTTGGTTGCAGAGAAAGCAAGCCTACTAGCACGAAAACTCAAACTCTCTCCCGATGCCCCTCAACACGTTATAGACGCGGTGAAAGAAACTAATAATCTTGGTTATAGTCATGTATGGGGAACCGATATTGGGCATATATTTAATGAGCCACCAATTAACCTCAAAGCCCTTGGTAGCCAACAAAACATGGCAACTCATTTATTAGATAAGTGGGGAATCAACTTTACGCCAATGGCAGATGAAACATCAGTTTCTAGTATCGGTGCCAAGAATGGCATGAACGATGTCATTGATGCCAAGAAAGCACAAGACCCTACAAAACTTCCTATCTGGGCTACGGGTTCTCGTATTACTGATTTCGTCCAGTCAATGATTAAACCAAAAATCGGTGGAGTAGCAAGTGTGGCTATGGGCGTAACCGCCTCACCTTTTGGTAAG
>JAYVYE010000173.1:0-1710 GCA_043784545.1 Candidatus Microsaccharimonas sp. | reverse complement strand
CGAGAGGTCAGGTGGCCTAATTGCCAAGAGGGGGTCAGCGTAATGGAACATCAGGAAAAGGATATTCAAATCGCACCGACCTCGGTGGGCAGAATGTTGTCAGCCCTCGCCCTGCGGCAACAGGTCAAATCCCAATCCAAGCCGCGCCTAATCAAGTTCAAGGTGCTGCGACTGCTCAGAAAGCAGCGCAAGCCATAGTTCCTATGGCAGGTGCGCCTACTGCATCTACAGTCGCACCCCAAGGTACTCCTCAACCCTCTACCGTACCGCCTTTGACTGGAACCCCCCCAGGCCATAGTTCTTTGCCTGATATTTTTGGACAAACTCAACGCCCTAATGAACATTTTATGACTGGTGTCAATGCAGGTGGCGGAGCAGGAGGAGAGGCACTTGCTCCTAATCCGTTTGTTAATAACCAAGCAAACTCTATTCTGGCAGTTCTAAATACAATCCAAGCACCTTCTAGCCAAGTAACATTTACGAAGAATTACCTTGCTATGCAGCAAGAGAATCAGATGCCTCACTGATGCCAGGATTAGTTACCCCTGCAACCGCGCCTACATCTACAACCGCGCCTCTAACTTCTCCACCAGTTGCTGACCAACCCCTGACTCCACCTATCAATCCTCTACCTACCTTAACGGGTCATTCTTTAGCCCAATTCATTGATGATGCTCACTCTGCTGGTTACGGTTCTATTGATCCAAATATCATCACCAGTATCGGTTCACAAATGGGCAACAATAATAACTCTAAGATGGCTCTTGCAGTTGTTAAACAATCCCAAGCAATTCCTAATAAAAGTTCGCAGTATTTTTTTGAATCATCTGCCGTTGCTCCTGCCCAAACAACTGCCAAAGTAATTCAAGACCATCTTGCCAATACAGGTATTGCTCCTATCCCTATCGCTACAATCAAAGCGATACAACAAAAACTCATTGATGCTGGGTATATTGCTGCTGGCACTAAAGCAGACGGAATATACAATACAGGTTGGGCAAATGCGCTCTACCAATATAACCTAGACATTCATAGCAAACCTGGACTCGGCAATACTTCTTCGCGGGCTTTATTTACTACTCTTTTTGAACCTGGTTTTCTTTCTTATGCAATTCCTTTAGTTTCATCCATTATTAAAAATGTTCCAGGAGATGCGCTCAAAGCACTCGGTGGTGGACTTAAACTTACATCAGATGCCGTATCTGCCTTTGATAAGTTTGTTGGGAGTCAAAACCTCGCACAACCTACGATTAACCATATTGCTAATTGGATTAGCAACGGCGGACAAAGAATTGAAGGTCAAACCCCCTTAACGGATACTCAATACACAGCACAGAGTAATTGGGAACATATACTTGCTATTGGCAATACTGCGCTAACTCTCTCAGTCCTTGGCAAATTAGCCTCTGAAACAGTACTTGGTGCAAGAGGCGCAGTTGCAGCAGGTAAGAGCGCGGGTGCCAAAGATGCTACGTCAGCTCTATTTACCAAAGTTGAGCCAATGGCCCCAAAGGGTCCTCTTAACTGGGTAATGAACTCTGTCATGCCAAATACAGCAGATGGTGGGGCGCGTTTCGCATTTACTAACTGGCTTAAAAACTCTCCTACCGCCATGAGACTTGCCCCAAACCTAACGGCTAAAGTTAATGCTGGACTTGATGCAACGGCAACTGAAATTAAAGGTGCTTACAAAGTTGCTCGCAGAATTGC
>JAYVYE010000172.1:0-1512 GCA_043784545.1 Candidatus Microsaccharimonas sp. | reverse complement strand
AAAGGTGCCAGTCGTGATTTGGCAGACTATGCTAATCGTGAGAACGTACTGCTGAGTTACAAGCGGCCTCCCTCTGTACTAGCTCCTGAATTTGGTAGTGAGATTCCAGGACCTAAAGGCACGCCATTTAACGATAGGTATGGTGGTGCTATCCTTGCAGATCAAACTCAGCCATTCCTTACTGGCCAAATGGCCTACGGCTACAGAGTTAAGCTTGCCACGGACAATCTAGAAGTTGCAGGTAACTCTGTACTAGGGCCGGAGAATTGGGGTAAGCTCTCTGCTTGGGACGCTAAAGGACTTACCGATACAGCCACACGAGAAGGTGCGGGAGCTAATCTTGTCACTGCTTCCAACGCTGGTTATGGCGATGGCCTTAAGCTGATGGCGCAAACCACCGGTAAGATTGTCAGCAAGATGGCTAACAGTTTTGCCGACAGTGTGCTTGGCCAACTTCAGCCCATGATGGCGCAAATCAAGAATAGTCCTGTGGATGCAGCAGAACTTACTGCCATCGTCACCAAGATTCGCCGGTCCTCGGAAAAGTTCACCATGCTTGGCACAGAGTATGGCCTGGATGGTACTTACATTGTTGATAAGCAACTACTCAAAGGTAGTACAGAGGAGACTATTGCTGCCATTCGTGATGCAGCAAAGAGTGGCAATACTGGAGAGCAAGCCTATCTTGTCAACAGTGAAATGACGGCGAACTTCCTCAAAACACACATGGAGATTAATGCTGACACAGTAGGTAAACGTCAAGTTCTTCTTAATGCTCAAGGTATCACTAGCAACATTGATCCTGGTACTCTTTACGTTCCTCCTATCGACACACGTAAAGTTCCATTCTTTGCCTTTGTTCGGCAACAGGAAGGTGCAATATTCAGTGAGAGTAATGTCTCCATGATTACTGCTAGGAACGCCGAGGAGTTGCTTAAGCTGACAAGTCAGGTAGACACGGCAAGGTTCCAGGTCATCTTCAAGAAACCTAATGAGGCATTCTTTAAGGCTAAGGGTGACTACGATTACTCACGTGGACTTAACGACAGTGCTATTCACAGTGGGCTTAAGAAGGAAGGCAAGCTTGGCGACTTCATGCCTAACTTCAAACCTGAAGATGTGTTGGAGGACTTCATTCAATATCACCAACGGCAACAAACTCAGCTAGTTCGTGATGCAGTTAGTACTAAGTACGCTCAGCCATTCAGTGAACTGCGTAGACTCTCTGAAGATTACACTGCTGCTAGTACCAGCAAGGTTGGTATTGTTCCATGATAGACCCTCTGTAATAAATCGTAAGTAACTGATGGATTATTTTGTAGAAAAAGCACGACATCCTTCGGAGGTGCTTGGCGTATTGTACTTGTAGTCATCGCTTCGAAATAATACTGATTTGGACTATGATTTATTGCTGATGAAACAGGAAAAAAGGCACCTTTTTTAAATATATTTACCACTACTTTATCGCCGCTATCGGTGATGTCATACTGCGCAATTGCGCCGTCTTCAATC
>JAYVYE010000171.1:0-1863 GCA_043784545.1 Candidatus Microsaccharimonas sp. | reverse complement strand
GTCACCATGCATTAAGAGTGCGCGGTAGTTACCGATTTCGACTTGCTGAATATCCTCTGGGCAATCTTCCCAAGTTAATCGCTTTTCGCCTTTTAGAATCGTTCTGGCGAACTCGTAGCACATACGATCAACATTATCATTCTTAGGAACCTCGGCTCTCTTGCCACCAATTCTTCCATGGTTGCCCCACTCTGCTACAACTGTTACCTTCTTGAAGGTAGATAAGTTATAGCGAACGAAGTCCACCAGCAGTTTAGATACGGTGACATACTGGCCAAAGAGAGATGCGTCAATCTGCCAAAGTTGTGCGGGGTAATTGAATAATCCCTCTACCATATCTCCACCGAACATAATTACTGCTTCATCTACGGGGTGGTCAGCGCGTTGGATATTAGTAAGGCGTTCAATCTTGTGGGCGAACTCCATTACTCGTTTTTTCATTACCTCAGAGTTGTAAGTGGTAGTGACCTTTGCACCTTGCCAATCGGTAGCGTGAATAAGTGCAACCTCTGGCTTGCCTTTACCTTTAAGAAAAATTGGTGGGATAACAGGTTCTATCGGGCCGAGTGTGTACATAGCATCATAGGCTCCTTGATAAGTCGCCTCAACTAAACCTTTATCTCGGTGCTTATTCTCTAGCATCTGCTTCTGTAAGCGCATCAGAGACTTACGCAACTCATCAACATCTTTAGATTCAATGCCTTCTGGGAGAAGGTCTGCTTGCTCTTTCAGGCTCACTCTTGTCCCGCCAACTCTCCTGCTATTGCAGAATAGCCACAGAGGTCAATATAGGAATCCTCGTGGTCGGGAGTCTGGACTAACCTAGCCACTTTAACCATAAGCATACATAGAGCCACCTCGGCTGGTGAAATCTCCGTACCTAAGACAACCTGCCAGAGTAGTGCTATCCGTTTGTGGTTTTCTAGTGGTGGGCCATAGACCGAATCACGTTCGCCGTTAATCTTATCTTCGGCGCTTGCTAGGAAATCTCCACGATTCATTTGCTCTCCTTCTGAGGGCATCGGCAACGGTTGTATTTGTGGGAGTTTACGGCTTCATTTCCAATTTTGATACCTTCTCGGGCAAGTAATTCAACAATAACCCTAGTAGCCATACCTTTAGCGAACAATGAATCTAAAGCCTTCTTATCCTCAGTGGATAAAGCCTCATACATCTTGTAATAAGCGCAGTAAACAGTAGGTTTAATCGTGCTCTCGAAGTTCTTGACAATCTTAGCAAGACTCATAGTGCCTCCATATCGTGAGTAGTTACGACAAGAGTAGCACAGGCGAGCATCAGATAAGAATAGACTCGACCACCGCATCTACCGAAGTGTCAATGTCGTGTATCGGTTCGGTTGTGCAGTCGCCCTCTAAATACGGCATAAAAATACCCCCGATTTCTCGAGGGTAAGTTTATCACTTCTTAGGTTAAGGATTAAGGCGTAACAACTGGTACTTCAACAACTGGAACATCAACAACGGGGGCGATTGGAACAAAGGGGATTCCAGCCTTCTTATCTACTACCGTGAGCAACTTATTAGCAAAGGGTGAGAGTTTAGGGTACTTGGCAACTAAGGTGCGAAGGAATGGCGCACCTGCACCAGCAAGGAATAAGAACCCAACAACTGACCAGTTAATAACTGCTTTCTTGCTATCTAGTAAGTCATAGGCTTTAGTGGCAAAGTATCCCAAATCAACACCGAGTCCAGCAAAGACCCACGACTCAATAAGGGCTTGTGTCTTATGGCTAATGTTTATTTTCTTCATTTTAGTCTCCTAAAGTGCTAGTTGTTTAGTTAGAGTTTTAACTTGTTCTGGTGTTTCTATTATCTCAAAGTGCATCTCGTCCTTGCGAGTCTT
>JAYVYE010000170.1:0-1604 GCA_043784545.1 Candidatus Microsaccharimonas sp. | reverse complement strand
TTTTTCATACGCCGTTACGATATCGCGAACGTCGGTATAATCCCGTTTTGTCGCTAAATTTCCAACTAGAATGTTAGATGAACCAGTTTGCTTTGCGGTTAACAACTGATCGTAAAGATCCGCAACAAGAAAGCCGCTTCCTTGACCGGGACCGATATGATTAAACGGTCGTGCTATTACGACATCGAGTCCATTTGCTTTGTGTTGTTTGATAACTACTTCGGCGCGGAGTTTACCAACCGCGTAAGGCGAGCTTTCTGCTGTTTTTGAATCTTCATTGAGCGGCATAGGTTGATTTGGGTCATAAAGTGCGCCGGTACTGACAGCTACTACTCTTCCGGTAAAGCCTTGATCTTCAGCAGCAGTTAACAGGTTGTCTGTCATTTCGGCATTCCCAGACTTATAGAGTTCGGGTTTGTTGAATGAGTCGGCGACAGATGCAAGTCCTGCGAGATGAATGATTGCTTTCGCATTCTTTAAAATAAGGCTCTCAACCTGCCCTTTGTTAAGAAGATCGGCAGTTTGATAGCTATTCAGATAAGGCGCAACCCTATCATTTGCCATTAGCTCGCGGCCAACACCCCGAACCAAATAAGAAGACTCTTGAAGTTGACGCGCTAAATTCTCACCAACAAATCCATTTACACCAGTTATGACAATTTCTTGTTTTGATTCAGACATAGATTACTTTTAGTATACCATTGCTTCACCCCGCGGATATCTTTATAATAAGGGGTATTGTGAATCTTATTAAAAAAACACAGAGTAAATATCGTTACTCTATTATTCTCCTTAAACAACTTGTAATAACGGATTTTAAACTAAGGTACAAGGGTTCGGCGTTGGGCTACCTATGGAGTCTTCTGAGGCCACTTGCACTATTTGCTGTTCTATACGTAATATTTGTACACTTTTTGAGGTTTGGTGCCAATATTCCACACTTTGCAGTTTCGCTACTCGTTGGTGTTGTTCTTTGGAACTATTTTGTTGAAGTAACTACTAATGGACTATCTTCTATAGTTGGCAGAGGTGATCTTATGAGGAAATTATCTTTTCCTCGATACGTAATTGTAGTTGCTGGATCTTTCTCGGCACTTATAAATCTTGCTATCAACCTTATTGTCGTCGGCGTCTTTATTGTTATTAACGGCGTTGATCTTACTTGGCACATTTTCTTATTAATTCCTCTAATCATTGAACTCTTCTTATTCTCGTTATCGATTGCTTTTTTATTGAGCGCGTTATACGTTAAGTTTAGGGATGTTAACTATATTTGGGAATTACTTGTCCAGGCTGGTTTTTATGCGACCCCGATTGTATATCCAATCGCTACTGTATTGGCGGTATCAGCATTTGCTGCAAAGTTAATGCTTCTCAGCCCAATAGCCCAAATAATTCAAGATGTCAGATGGGCTACCATTTCTCAAGATACACCAACGACGGCTGCTTTATTTGGTAATTTTTATGTTTACTTAGTGCCATTATTTATTGTTGTGTTTACCGCGATCTTCTCAACGATTTACTTTAAAAAACAATCCCCAAAGTTTGCAGAGGAGATTTAGGCGATGGAAGAAATAGTTGTTAGCGTAAAAAATATATCAAAA
>JAYVYE010000169.1:0-4213 GCA_043784545.1 Candidatus Microsaccharimonas sp. | reverse complement strand
GCCCAAGCAGCACTCCAGACTAAACTATGGGCTGAACATCAAAAAGACATGCTGGAGCTGGACAAAGGCGCCAAGCCAACTGATGCTATGAACGCCTTAATTCAGAAAGTTTCTCTTTCTGTCGCTAAAGGTTTTGAAGGTAAATAATGGCCTCTACGCAACTATTAAAATCACGCATTAAAAGTGTGAAAAGTACTCGCCAAATTACAAAGGCGATGCAATTAGTTGCGGCAAGCAAAATGCGTCGTGCTCAAGAAGCTACTAAGGCTTCGGCACCATACACATTAGCGGCCCGCGAATTATTAACTGCCCTGTCGAGTCACACGTCAGTCAAGAATCACCCATTATTTGTCAGTCGGGTTGTTAAAACACGTTTACTGATTGTAATCGCGTCTGATAAAGGCCTAGCCGGTGCTTATAACAGTAACATCGTGCGTGTTTATGCTAATGAATTATTGACGGACGACAAATCTGGTATTAAAAATACTACGATTACAGTTGGACGCAAGGCATCACAGTTTGTGGCACGCATTAAAGACACTGAAGTCCTGGGAGCTTACGAAGAACTACCCGATCATCCCGATGGTAGTGAGTTACGTGCAATTCTTGATAGTGCCCGGACGCTGTTTACGAGCGGAAAAGTAGACGCTGTTGACGTTATTTACACTGACTTTATCAGTAGCATCACCCAGGAAGCAACAATAATTCGAGTCTTGCCCGCTGGTTTTGAACCAGCCACCGAACCACTCGTTGTTCGTGACGTCACCTATGAACCAAGTACCGAAGAAGTACTAGATGGTGTTGCCTACCGACTAGTCGGAGCTCAAATTTTTCAGGCATTACTTGATTCACGCGCGTCAGAACATAGTATGCGTATGATGGCCATGAAGAATGCGACTGACAATGCGTCAGATTTGGTAGACGATTTAACATTAGAGATGAATAAAGCCAGGCAAAGCGCGATTACCCAGGAACTGGCCGAAATCAGCGGCGGCGTCGAGGCATTAAGTGAATAAGGAGAATATGATGGTCCAAAAACAAAATAATACTACCGGTAAAATCATACAAATCGTTGGTGTTGTTGTTGATGTCGAGTTTACAGGTGACTTACCAGCAATTAACGATGCGCTAACGATAACAAGTAGCAAGCGTAACATGACATTCGAAGTTGCTCAGCACCTCAGCGAAACAACTGTTCGGGCAATTGCACTATCGAGTACCGATGGACTTCGCCGCAGTGATGAAGTTGTCGCAACTGGTGGTCCAATTACTGTCCCTGTCGGCGAACAAACCCAAGGGCGTATGTTTAATGTTATTGGCGAAGCGATTGACGGCAAGCCTCAGCCAACCGGTAAACGAGCATCTATTCACCGAGCGGCTCCTTCACTTGATGAACAAGCTAATAAATCTGAAGTTCTAGAAACAGGCATCAAGGTCGTTGACCTTATCGCTCCACTAATTAAAGGCGGTAAAGCCGGCCTTTTCGCCGGTGCTGGTGTCGGTAAAACAGTTCTTATTACCGAACTTATTAATAATATTGCTAAATTCCACAGCGGTAACTCGGTTTTTGCAGGCGTCGGTGAACGAACTCGTGAAGGTAATGACTTGTACTATGAAATGGAAGAAGCCGGGGTGCTTGAAAAGACCAGTCTTGTCTTTGGACAAATGAACGAACCGCCAGGTGCGCGTCTTCGGGTTGCTTTGTCTGGACTTGCGATGGCTGAAGCTTTTCGTGATGACGGAAAAGACGTTCTATTGTTCATTGATAACATTTACCGTTATACCCAGGCAGGTGCCGAAGTTTCTGCCTTGCTTGGTCGCTTACCATCGGCTGTCGGCTACCAACCAAACCTCCAAGAAGAAATGGGAAGCTTGCAAGAGCGAATTACCTCAACCAAAAAAGGTTCGATTACTTCGGTTCAAGCAGTTTTCGTGCCAGCCGATGACTTGACTGACCCAGCGCCAGCGGCTACCTTTGCTCACCTTGATGCTACGATTGTTATGAACCGCGCCTTGACTGAGATTGGCATCTACCCGGCCGTTGACGTCCTGGCTAGTAGCTCGACGAGTCTTGACCCTGAAGTTGTCGGTGTTGAGCATTACCGGGTTGCTCGTGAAGTTCAGCGCGTGCTACAGCAGTATAAAGAATTGCAAGACATCATTGCGATCCTTGGTATGGAAGAACTATCTGATGACCAAAAACAGACTGTTAACCGAGCTCGTCGTATTCAGCGCTACCTTTCCCAGCCATTCTTCGTAGCTGAAAAGTTTACTGGAAATCCTGGCTCGTATGTCAAACTGGAAGACACCATTCGTGATTTCTCTGACATCATTGCTGGTAAGTACGACAGTAAACCAGAAGGCTGGTTTTACATGGTCAACGGTACACTTTCAGACAAGATTAAAACAGAATCGATTAAAGCTTAATTATGCGCCTGCAACTTATCACCCTTAGCGGAGTACGCGTCGATAAAGACGTCTATGAGTTAATGGCACCGACGGTTGCTGGCGAAATTGCAGTTTTTCCTGGTCACGAACCGTTAGTCACCCTGGCCGTGCCGGGTGCACTAGCAGTCCGTCACAAAAAAGATGACGCTGACCGTGAGCTAGAATATTTTGCTATTAGCGGTGGCATTGTTGAAATTAATCCAACTTCTATTCGTATTTTAGTTGATGAGGCTGATCATGGTGATGATATTGTGGAAGCGGAATCTCGGGCCGCCCTCGACCGGGCACTTAAATTGCGAGATGAAGCGAAAGACCAAGTCGGCATTGAAAAAGCACGTCAACTGGTGGACCGACATATGGTGCGTTTACGCGTCGCCGATTTGCATCGACGTCGCCGACTTTAGTTTTTGATAGAGCAAGGAGTGTCTTAGCAATATGACACGAGCAGGGCTCGTACTTCATCAGTAGTCTTGGTGTGCATTAATTTTTCACGCAGTTCCGCGGCACCTTCAAATTCACGAACATAAATCTTAAAAAAGCGCTTCAGTGGGTCAAAATGTCGCGGTTCTAACTCTTTTGAATATTTGTCAAACAGATCAAGCTGCATGTTGAGCAGGTTAATGTATTCTTGGCGGCTGTGATCTCGTTTTTCATAGGCAAAAGCAAACGGATCACTAAAGATTCCGCGACCAATCATGACGCCGTCAACGCCATATTCTTTTACTAGTTCATGGCCGTGTTCGCGGTCGCGAATATCGCCGTTAATTGTCAGGAGCGTATCAGGCGCAACCTTGTCACGCAAATTCTTGATGTCGTGCAATAATTCAAAGTGCGAGGGTACTTTGCTCATTTCTTTTCTGGTACGAAGGTGAATCGTGAGATTGACGATGTCTTGTTGCAAGATGTGGGTCAGCCACGATTCCCATTCATCGGTTCGAAGATCACCTAGGCGGGTTTTGACGCTTACCGGTAAGCCGGACTTTTTAGCGGCAGCAATAAGTTCAGCCGCCCGCTTAGGGTCACGAATCAGGCCACTGCCAGCTCCAGTTTTGACGACGTCTTTAGCCGGACAACCCATATTGATATCGATGCCGGCGTAGCCTTGGTCCTTCAACCCGTGAGCCATAAATTCAAAATGCTCAGGATTTGTTCCCCAGATTTGGGCAACCAGTGGCTGTTCGTCTTCGGTGAAAGCTAAACGTCCTCTAGTGCTGGGACGTCCTTTTTCGCTAAAATAGCTCGCAGCGTTGGTAAATTCGGTAAAATAAACATCTGGTCCGCCAGCCGCTTCGACGACATGACGAAAAACGATGTCAGTTACTGCCTCCATTGGAGCCAGTACAAAGAAAGGTTTCGGTAGTTCTTGCCAAAAGTTTTTCATACGGTCACTATTGTCTCATGGATAGCTATTAATAAAAAACACTCAATCTGTGCACAAACGAATTTGTGCAGGGATTGAGTGGACAGAGAGAGTATTGATCCCCATCCCCTCCTAGCGAATGCTAAGCTTATTCCATTAACTTATGGGTTTTTGCTTTTGTTTCGTTAGTGATTGGTTGAGTACCGCTTTGGTACGTGCCACTTCCGCTTGAAGATCCGGATCATTTGGGGCTAACTTAAGCGCGTCTTGCGCTTTAGTGTAATTGCCACCTTGAATTCCAGCGGTTATTCTGATCACCTCCTTAGGGTGGTCGTTTTGGGTGGTTGGCGGAGCTCCCTATTTTGCTTACGCCACACGACATTGTGCGGGGTAACGTTGAATGGG
>JAYVYE010000168.1:0-2896 GCA_043784545.1 Candidatus Microsaccharimonas sp. | reverse complement strand
TTCCATATACCAATACCGCCACGTGCTTGAATGTAACCATCTAGCGCATATCTGGCACTATCCCATATGTGATCGTGCTTAGTTTCAAGTACAGGAAGTATTTGCTTAGTTTTTTTATCTATTTTATAGCTGTAAAGACGAGCTTCCATTGCTGTGTGCATACACCGTTCGTGAATGTGGATCATTTCAAAGCCCTTTAAGTGGGCTATGCCATCTTCCACTGAGCCATTCCACTTTTCAGCAGCATCTATATCAAACCCCTGCCTACGCATGTAGCTAATCGTTTCTGGACGCGAGCCGTCCGCTTTGATAGGCCAGATGCGTGATCCGGGGATTTTATCGTATAGTGCATGTAGATGGTCAATTTCCACGCCGATAGCGTATGCTTCGTGGTCAATATACAAATGTCTATGATCCAATGACATATACATGCGAATTAGTACAGAAGGATCACGGGCAAAACCAAAGTCAGCCCCAAAGAAGAAACGCTCTAGATACGGAGGCGTCTCAAACCTTTCGATGACAAACTTGCCTTTAAAGACTGTAGCTTCGGTGATCTTCTTAGGAGCGCCTTCCCATACATGATCGTAAGCACTGGGATCGTCGGATAGCATGTATAAACGTTCTTCCTCCAAATCAGGAGGAAACCAAGGATTGTCTTGCCAGCCCACTTTAAGTACTTTAGCACTGGGAGGTGGGTTCAGTACAAAACGCTTATAGGTAGGGTCTTCTTCGTCTAGCGGGTTAAACGATACCCAAATTTCTGACTTTTTAGTACGTGTGCCTCGGATCGTTGGAATTAGAGTCATCCAACTTTCTTCTGACACTGACTGAGCTTCTTCTACCCAACAAATATCCACGCCTTCTGTGGATTTAATTTCCTGAATGTTACGACTCATGCCTTTGAAGATAAACTCACTACCTGTTAGTTTACTTATGATAGTGACATTCTGCACATCAAACCAAGGCCGTAGTCCCATCAAGTCTATCTGTGTTTCCAGTAGCCGGATAACTGAGTCAGCAATACTATTCTGGAACTCACGAGTACATAGGATCAGCACTTTGCGTGTGTGTGCAATCGCTATCAAACATCGTGCAATGTTCCAACTTTTAGCGCCGCCACGGCCACCATACAAAATTTTGTACCGAGCAGGGTCCATCAAGAACAAAAAGCATGACGGAATGTCCAGATGACCAGGAACTACGATGTCTGGATCAACTTCCGCCACTTCCTCTACTTTTGTACTAGCTTGGGAGTAAGATGGAATAAAACCATCTTTTGCTATTAAAGTAGGACGTATCAAACGTTCCCGAGGAATAGGTGGCGTTTTTGGAATAAGTACTTCCCGTTCCTGTTGCCCAGGTAGGGCCGTAAACGGAATAGTCCGGCGTGGAAAGTTAAAAAGTGGATGAGGAACTAGGCCCACGATCAATCCTCTTTAGTTTCGATCAGTAACCGATCTCCGTCAATGGTTGGAATATGAGGACGAAGTGATATGATCGGGTTTATGATGATAGTTGGCGGTTGCAATGTTTCCCCATCTTTACCAACCAACTCTCGAGTACTAGAGTTCTTCCAATGCTTACCTTGTCTATTGGAAAGCCAAAAGATTGCAGCAGAAGTATCCGGTGCAAACTTTTCTTCCATTTCGACTCTTGTTACTTCGTTTTCCCTAGCATTGTAGAAAACCTTCTCAATTTTGTGCTTGTATCCGGTTGCGCGCTTAAACAAAGCTCTGGCAACAGAGGCATCGGCGTGTTCGCCTCCTTGATCCCACGCCTCTTGTGCATCTGGGTAATCCCTTAGCCACCTCTCTAAAGTGGCGTGTCTTATTAGCATTATATCAGCAATACGTGTTTTTTGAATACCAATCAGGCGCATACGATAGATCATACGCGGATGCACATTAGGACTATAAGTCTTTTCTGCGTACATATCACCAATAGGATACGCCGGATCGAGTGCTCTTGCATTAAAACCTGCAAACCTAGACATATTTGGATCAGAAAAATCTGGTGAAGGAGTACTAGGTTTTTTCGTAGGAGCTACCTTAGTTTCAGCAGCTTCGTAGTCAGTATTTTGTGGTTTACGATTAAGCACTTCTCTTTTCACAACACTTCCTCTAATTTGTTACGATGAAAAGTTACATGTATTTCTCGCCCAAGTATCCGCATGAGTAACTCTACTCTTGTGGAATTACTCCATTGGCAAATAGCTGTACTACCTGCCCAGTCTCCGCGCTTGAAGTAAACAGAGGCTCCGGGTAGTAAGATTTTTCCGTCCTCATATAGAGAAGCGGCGCTCATCAGCGTGTCAACGATTTCATCGTTTATCGCTGTAGGATGTGTATTAGAAAATCCTAGTAGTTTCTTTACCCCTACTGTATTGGCTATACTTTGCCAACTATCAGCGGTATTAAATTGAACAAACACATAACCCGAAAACAAAGGAACAATCATAGGGCCGTGTTTATTATTTGTTAACATAAGGGGAAGATAGGGTTTATAGCCTTGTTGAGTTAAATGTTTAACTGCTACATGTTCTTGTTTTACATGGGATTGGCAGCAATACCAGCGAATGCGTGATTTTTCATTCATGTTGGTTTTCCACACTGCCGTCCTGCCATCTGGCTAGTGCGTAAAATAGAAGTAACAAAAAATCAGCAGCAAGCATTGTTTTTGGACCACCAGAATAAAGGCCAAAGTTAGTCGAAAACGGAAGGGGTAATTTTTTTATCTATGATTGCCTTGCCTCATGGCCCTATGCCTCCGTTTTCGACTAACTTTGGCTCGCAGATATGCTTGCAATTCAATTAGACTCATGAAAGCATAGGATCAGGCTAAAAACTATGAAAGGAATAAAAACTATGAATATCTCACAAGAAACGATAGATCA
>JAYVYE010000167.1:0-1814 GCA_043784545.1 Candidatus Microsaccharimonas sp. | reverse complement strand
GCCAGTGTGGTGGGCGAACCCTACCGGGTCAAGCTGGACCGCAAGGTGCAACTTCCGACCACGGCACTTACCTTTGATGGCACCCACACGGTCATCAATGCAGCCACCCTGGGCTACCTACCGAACGATGGCACGTACCGTGTGGTGGCTAAAGGGGGCGGCACGGTCAAAGCAGGCCAGCTATTCGATGTGGTCTACACCGGGGGTGTCACCAAGGTACTCGGCAACCTGACTGCCACCGCACTGACCCTAGGCCTCCAGTACATGTTCCGTTACGCAGTGTCCCCGCTGACCATCAAGTTTGCAGTGGCTACGGGACAGGCCAAGGCCTCGGATACCGAAGGACGCACCCAGGTACGGCGCATCTCGTTCAACCATGCGGATACTGGTTACTACCAAGTCAAGATAACGCCAGAGGCCCGCCAGACGTACACCTATACCTTCTCCGGGAAGGTGATTGGCACCCCCTCGGCAGTCATTGGCTCCATGCACATGGCCGCTGGCCGCTTGAGTGCCCCGGTAATGTCCCGCAACAGTGGCGTGTCCATTGTGGTGGAGAGTGACCAGCCTTTGCCGGTATCCCTCCTGAGTGCAGATTGGGAGGCCTTCTATGTCAAGCGCAGTCGTCCGGTCTAAGCCGTTCATCCGCGAGACCACCCTGAGGGACATCGCTGAGTTGGCCTTAACTATGCGGGAGGAGGACCGCTTGGAGGTCGCCTTCTCCTCCGGGGGGTCTCCTCTGGATGCCCTCACGGATGGCTACCTCCTGTCGGACCAAGTAGCCACCATCGAAGCCAATGGTCGGGTGGTGGCTATCTTTGGGGTGTGCGGCACCAAGGGGTCCATTGGATACCCCTGGATGCTGGGCGCAGATGGCCTGGACAAGTGCCGCAGCCTCCTGAGGGAGTGCCGCACGATTCTCCAAAGGTACACCGAAGAGTACCACTACCTCACCAATGCCTGCTGGTCCAAGAACGTGGTTCACGTCAACTGGATACGGTGGCTTGGGTTCACATTTGAAGGCTCTGATGTCCGTAAGGGCGAGACCTTCCTTCACTTTCATAAGGAGCGCCTATGTGCGACGTAGTAACGCCTGCCATGATGATGTACATCGCGATGGCTAGTACAGCAGCCTCGGTGGTCAGCCAGCAGCAGGCCGCGAGTGCCCAAGAGGACACCAATGCCCAGAACACCAACAACCTGAAGCTGGCCGCAGGCAACAACGCCAACCAAATCAACTTGGCACGGGTCCAGGCAACAGATGCCGCAGGCCAGAAGATCAACGCCAACAACCAGGATCTACGGCAGGCCCAGGCTACCTCCATTGCCCGTGCAGGTCCCAGTGGTCTCTCTGTAGATGCTCTATTGGCGGACATGGGGCGCAAGGGTGCTACCTATAACGAGTCAGTGAACGCTAACTTAGACCGCACCAACCTGCAACTGGACAACCAGCTCTCCAATGTGAATAGCCAGACTGCCAGTGCCATCAACAGCCAGCGCACCCCCGCATCCCCTGATTACCTCGGCGCAGCCTTGAAGATTGGCAGTGCTTACGTGGGTAGCGGTGCCTACCAAGGGGGAGATAACTCCAGCCACGGTACTTCTTTAGATAGCTTTTATCGCGGCACACGCGGCTCAGGAGATTAACCATGCCAGATAACTACAACCCCGGCCAAGAGGCCTCCTCTGTTACCGCCACACCCAGCCTACAGGCAGTGCAGGCACGCTACGACCCCAATGGATCTGCCAACCGCCTGATCTCTGCCTTGGGTGCGGACTCTACCCAGAAGAGTCTGGATGAGTTTCAGGCCACG
>JAYVYE010000166.1:0-2000 GCA_043784545.1 Candidatus Microsaccharimonas sp. | reverse complement strand
CTTTATTGTACTGACGGATTACAATTAGTTCGCGAAATTACCGGTGCCGGAATTTCTCAGAATCAGGTCTTAATATTAGACGAGGTCCACGAGTGGAACGAAAATATGGAAGTGCTAATTGCTTGGGCTAAAAAAAGATGCCAGGAAGATGAACGTTTCAAGGTAGTCATCATGAGTGCCACAATTGACACAGCCCCGCTAGCAGCATTTTTCAACACAACGGCCGTTATTACAGTACCCGGTCGAAGCTTTCCGGTTAAAAAACGTATAGGTAATGATATTGTTGGTGAGCTACTCCAAAAGATCCAAGGCCCCGCTAGTAACATCCTTGTGTTTCTTCCTGGTAAGACCGAGATTCAAGACGTTACCGACGCAATTATCAAAAAAGCGACCGCTGCCAATATTCCAATTATTCCACTGCATTCCCAATTAGAAGCTACTGCTCAGCAAGCGGCTTTTGCTAACTATTCGGGCGGCAAGATCATCCTGGCTACCAATATTGCTCAAACTAGCGTCACGATTGACGACATTGACGTTGTGATTGACAGCGGCCTAGAACGCCGAAGTGAAGTCCGTAGTGGTGTCGAAGGGTTGTTTATTTCGCAAATATCACAAGCTGATTCCATGCAGCGAGCTGGTCGAGCTGGACGTACCAAAGCTGGTGAATATATTCTGGCACCGTATGACACATTGCCATGTTTAAAATTCGAAGATCGACCAGAATACGGAACGCCAGAAATTTTACGTAAACACATCGACCGACTGACGTTACGCCTCGCCAATGTCGGTATTGATATCGAGCTATTAGACTTTTATCACGACCCCAGCAAGGCCGCTATCCGGCGGGCTAAACAAACTTTAACCGCACTCGGTGCTATGACCTATCAAGGCGACGTGACGAGCATTGGCCGTAAGATGGAAAAGTATCCGGTTGAATCAAGTTATGCCCGTATGCTAGTAGAATCACAGCTCTACGGCCACGAAGTTCAAACAAAACTCGCTGCGATTATCGCTATTCAAGAAATTGGTGGTATTGCCAAAGGCGGCCCCCGTTACACTGGCTGGCAAAAATATACTCGACAAAAAAAATCTGATCTTATTGCAATGTATGATTTATATTTGGCGCTGCCCGGTATTGCACTTGATGACTACGAAGAACTTGGTATTATTGCTAAAAATGTTACCAAAGCCAGCGAAGTCATGGAACGACTGGGCAACGATTTGAGCGACATCGATGTTAGTGACGCGCTATTAACAGCCGTCACGGAACAAGAGCAAGGATTTTTGATGCGCTGTATTGTTTCTGGCCAGATCGATCAATTATGGTCAGTCGATGAGCAGGGGAATGCAACACATATGTATTCCAAGGTCGTACGCGAACTTTCAGCTACTACCGTCGTTCGTAATCCGCAACTTATCGCTGGGACGCCATTTGATTTAGAGGTTCCGACTCGTGATGGCACACTGCAAACTTTGCATTTAGTCCAAGGCATTACCGTGGTTAACACTGACTGGCTACTTGAACTAGCACCAGAACGGTTTGCCACCAAACGCGGTCGAATGGTCTATGATCCTCGCTTTGGTGGGCTCATGATTCGTCAGCAGATTCGGGCTGGCAAACAAATCTTTGAAGGTAGCGGAATCCCCGTGACACTCAACAACCGGCAAAACCAAAAATTCTTTCAAGAAGCTTTGGCAAAATGGATTTTTGATCAACTTGAAAAAGAGCGGCGTTCGCTCACAACATCTCATACCAAGCGAATTCCGACCATCCCGTTCCCACAATTAAGACGCGAAGTACAATCGCTTGCCAGTAACGTCATTAGCCTCGATACGATAGCACCCGGTAAACGTCAGCAGTTGATGGCACTACCAAAACTCGCAACTCACTTGGGTGTAGATTTTATGAATCAGGTCGCTACGACTTTCCGGTCTAGTCATACCCCCGGAAGACACCACGCGCACAGAGGCTGGAAACCCGCTCATAAACGCGAACCGAA
>JAYVYE010000165.1:0-1808 GCA_043784545.1 Candidatus Microsaccharimonas sp. | reverse complement strand
CATTATTTGCGCTACACTAGAGGTACCCCATGGTAGACAAAGCTTTTAAATTTACTCTCCTTGACAGATTATTTGTTGGCATCTTGCTGGTTGTCTTCGCGGGCATTGTGGTACACGCACCACTTTCAGTAGCTTTCAGTAGCCTATTCCCGCAGTATCAGGTGCTTATTAAATCTTGGAAAGAGATCTTGATGTTGGTAGCTGGGCTTTTAATGATTATCATTTTGTATAAAAGAAAAAAGTTTGAGATTTTGAAATCGCCCGTAGTCTTGTTGATAGCCGCCTATGCTGGGCTTCACCTATTATTAGTGTTTCTTTCTAGTACGGGAATAACGGCGGTGATCGCTGGGCTATTTATTGATTTGCGTTATCTTTTATTCTTTGGACTGGCCTATGTAGCTATGTGCCTTTACCCATCATTACGACGATCGTTTGTACTGCTATTTTTTGTCGGTGCATTTATCGTGGCCGCCTTTGCCTTATTGCAGGTATTTGTATTACCGCATGACATCTTGAAGTACCTAGGCTATAACGAATCAACGATTGCAGCCTATTTAACGGTTGACCAGAATCCTCAGTTTATTCGTATTAATAGCACGTTAAGGGGTCCGAATCCATTGGGGGCGTATGCGGTAATTGTGCTGGCGCTTGTGTTCGCCTATTGGTTAAAAGTAAAACCATCCAAACAGCGTCGACCATTCCTGGTGATGAGCGTGATTATTATTGGAAGTGTTGTTGCACTATGGGCAAGTTATTCGCGCAGTGCGTTAATTGCTGCGTTCGCTGCTACCGGCGTTATTATCACGGCGGTGATAGGTCGACGTATATCTCGCAAAGCCTGGATTGCTATCCTAATCGGAGTCGTCATTGTTGCCGGCGGACTATTCGCTGCTAGAAATTCAAACTTCGTATCAAATGTTGTGCTGCACGATAATGGTGCGACTGGCGCAGCGGTCAACTCTAACCAAGGGCACGTCACGTCGCTGGAAGACGGAGTTGGGCGAATGATCCATCAACCTTTGGGCGGTGGTATTGGTAGCACTGGATCGGCTTCGCTGTATGGCAGTAGTCCGTTAATCGTTGAAAACCAGTATTTGTTTATTGCCCATGAAGCCGGTTGGTTAGGCTTGGGATTATTCTTAGTAATCTTATTTCTGGTTTTTTTCGGGGACTATGGCGGGCCCGGGCTGATTGGTTAGCACTGGGTGTATTCGCCAGTGGAATTGGGCTAGCACTGATTGGGCTTTTGCTGCCCGTCTGGTCTGATGATACGGTAGCAATTATATGGTGGGGACTGGCCGCAGTCGTTCTAGGGGACAATAAAGTGAGAGGAGATAGCGATGGCCGAAAGATCAACAAAAAGACAAAAAGAGCTGCTTGAGTACGTCGACACTTTTATTCAGCAGCACGGCTACGGCCCAAGCTACCGCGAAATTATGAACGCCATCGGCTATAAGTCTGTATCGACGGTTGCCATTCACATCGAAGGCCTTATTACCAAAGGCTTCCTTCGAAAAACCGATAACTCGGCCCGGTCACTGGAAGTTATAACAACTAACGCTACAACTGCCGCCAGCTCAAAATCGGTTAGTCCAGCTAAAGAAAAATGGCTAGTTGATGCGATTAGCGATCGTTTTACAAGCTACGGACACTCACCTAATCAAACAACAATGGATGAGCTGTACGTGCTAATTGGAGCGTTGAAAATCCTCGGCCTTGATGGCGCGTATGAATCAACCAAAGCTCGTCTAGCAAAATTGCGATAATCGACTAGTACCATTGACGAGGTGACAGGGGTAAAGGTATAA
>JAYVYE010000164.1:0-1806 GCA_043784545.1 Candidatus Microsaccharimonas sp. | reverse complement strand
CATTATTTGCGCTACACTAGAGGTACCCCATGGTAGACAAAGCTTTTAAATTTACTCTCCTTGACAGATTATTTGTTGGCATCTTGCTGGTTGTCTTCGTCGGCATTGTGGTGCATGCACCACTTTCGGTCGCCTTTGGAAGTCTTTTCCCTCAGTACCAGGTGCTTATTAAATCTTGGAAAGAGATTTTGATGCTGGTAGCGGGGCTATTGATGATCATTATTTTGTACAAAAGAAAAAAGTTTGAGATTTTGAAATCGCCATTGATTTTGTTGATAGCCGCGTACGCCGGGCTTCACCTATTATTAGTGTTTCTTTCTAGTACGGGAATAACAGCGCTGATCGCTGGGCTATTTATTGATCTGCGCTATCTTTTATTCTTTGGACTAGCCTATGTGGCCCTGTGTCTTTACCCATCGTTACGACGATCGTTTGTGCTGCTGTTTTTTGTCGGTGCATTTATTGTGGCCGCTTTTGCCCTGTTGCAGGTATTTGTATTACCGCACGATTTCTTGAAGTACCTAGGCTATAACGAATCAACAATTGCAGCCTATTTGACGGTTGACCAGAATCCTCAGTTTATTCGTATTAATAGTACGTTAAGGGGTCCGAATCCATTGGGGGCCTATGCGGTAATTGTGCTGGCGCTTGTCTTCGCCTATTGGTTAAAAGTAAAACCATCCAAACAGCGTCGATCGTTCCTGGTGATGAGCGTGATTGTTATTGGAAGTGTTGTTGCACTGTGGGCAAGTTATTCGCGCAGTGCATTGATCGCTGCGTTCGCTGCTACCGTCGTTATTATCACGGCGGTTATAGGCCGACGTATATCTCGCAAAGCCTGGATTGCTATCTTAATCGGAGTCGTCATTGTTGCCGGCGGATTATTCGCTGCTAGAAATTCAAACTTCGTATCAAATGTTGTGCTGCACGATAATGGTGCCACTGGTGCAGCGGTCAACTCTAACCAAGGACACGTCACGTCGCTGGAAGACGGGGTCGGGCGAATGATCCATCAACCCTTGGGTGGTGGTATCGGCAGCACTGGATCAGCCTCACTCTATGGCAGCAGTCCGTTAATCGTTGAAAACCAGTATTTGTTTATTGCTCATGAAGCCGGTTGGTTAGGCTTGGGATTATTCTTGGTGACCTTATCTCTGGTTCTTCGGGGACTATGGCGGGCCCGGGCTGATTGGTTAGCACTGGGTGTATTCGCCAGTGGAATTGGGCTGGTACTGATTGGGCTTTTACTGCCGGTCTGGGTTGATGATACAGTAGCAATTATATGGTGGGGACTGGCCGCAGTCGTTCTAGGGAACAATAAAGTGAGAGGAGATAGCGATGGCCGAAAGATCAACAAAAAGACAAAAAGAGCTGCTTGAGTACGTTGATACTTTTATTCAGCAACACGGCTACGGCCCGAGCTACCGCGAAATTATGAATGCCATCGGCTATAAATCTGTATCGACGGTTGCCATTCACATCGAAGGCCTTATTACCAAAGGCTTCCTTCGAAAAACCGATAACTCGGCTCGTTCATTGGAAGTTATAACAACTAACGCTACTACTGCCGCCAGCTCAAAATCGGTTAGTCCAGCCAAAGAAAAATGGCTGGTTGAAGCAGTTAACGATCGTTTTACGAGCTATGGACAATCCCCTAATCAAACAACGATGGACGAACTGTACGTGCTAATTGGAGCCTTGAAAATACTCGGCCTTGATGGCGCGTATGAATCAACCAAAGCTCGTCTAGCAAAATTGCGATAATCGACTAGTACCATTGACGAGGTGACAGGGGTAAAGGTATAA
>JAYVYE010000163.1:0-1674 GCA_043784545.1 Candidatus Microsaccharimonas sp. | reverse complement strand
TTTTGGGGAGATGTAGGCGTAGGGAACATTGTGAACCTTGTCGGTATCGTGGTAGCCAGCCGCCTTTGGGTGACGGTTGCGCTCGGTGATGTAAATGACACAATCTTGATTCGTAGGGAGATAGGGAACTTTGGGGTCTAGCCAATTCTCCAAAGTAACGGACTCAAAGAGAACGCCGTACTCTTTTTGAGCGTCTACGAGGGTTGCTTGGACTCCTCGAAAGAAAACGCCAGCATCTCTAGGAGATAAGACCTCATTAACCAAAATCAGCCTCATTTCGCGCTTTCCTTCCCGTGTATGTATCCAGCGACTAATCCGCAAGCAAAACCAATCAAGGCTAGAAATAAAGCAGTCATTATTCCTCCATTTTGCTACTAGTAAAACGCTGTCTAAATTCTTCAAAATTACCAGAGAACTTTAATGTTCCAACGTGGTTACAAGTCATAGAAGGGTCAAGATAAATCTTGAATCCCCCATCAACTAACTTCTTACACACCAATATATCTTCAGATACCAGTTCTCCGTCAATTATTTTGACATCAAAGGCCCATCTCCTATCTTGACCGTTGCTCGTATAAGGCTCGCTATTGTCCCAAAGATAGGTAAATGCCTTCTTGCTCATACGCAAAAATCCGGTACCGATTGCTTCTATCTCGATTAAACCTTGATCGTTGGTAATCAGATTTTCAGGCTTACACTTTACATTGTATTGCTCTTCAACTGATTTTTTAACGCAAGCACCGCCGACAACATCTTCTTCATATGAGAGAAGTTTTAGTAACCATTGTGGGTTCCACTCCATATCTGAGTCAATCCAGATTATGTCGTCAAAGTCGTTTTGAATTGCTACTGCCAATAGGTCATTACGAGCGCGTTGTACCAAAGCGTCATAGGACATATAGATTGGCTGAAAGAATATATCATCGGCTAAACCTAAGCGGATAGATTCAGTTAAAGCGTTTACATACCATACGTCGAGTTTCCCATCATACGATGGTGTGGCTATTAGTACTTTTCTCACATTCCTACCTTTGCGTTAAGTGCATCTACTTTTGCGGATAGTTCTTGAATTGCCTTGACTAGAATTGGAATCAAGCGACCGATTGTTACCTCTAAAGAATCGGGATTATCTCGAAGGGTGAGTTGGAGTGTTTCAGCCATTTGGAGAGCATCTTCTGCCGCAACGAAGTCTTGAGCGATGAAACCAAAGTCCTTAATGCCGACCTTACCGACAACAATGGGATTGCCATTCTCATCGAGTTCAGGAGCAGATGGCTGGCGCATATCCCATGTAAAGGTGACAGGCTTCAACCCGTTAATAAAATCAAGTCCAACAGGTAGCGCAACTATGTCTTTCTTATCTCTAGCGTCAGAGAGAGAAGTTATCGAAGTGACTTGGCAACGCAAGGTAGCGATTGACGAATTACCTAGCGTGATCGCGTTGCTGGAAGTAGCGGAAGAACCTACTGCTTGGAAACCGAGGAAAGTATTGTTACCTCCCGTAGTGTTATCATTAACGCCTCCAACATAACCAGCGCCCAGTCCTACTGCTGTGTTTTGGATACCGATTGTATTTGCGTTAAGTGCGGCTTGACCTACAGCGGTATTACTAATACCTGTTGTATTGCCATAAAGTGTACCTACACCGACGGCGGTGTTGTTAGTACCTGTTGT
>JAYVYE010000162.1:0-1501 GCA_043784545.1 Candidatus Microsaccharimonas sp. | reverse complement strand
TACTTGATCGAAACGATTTCGATTTTGCTGTACTTCTGGCGGTGACCATTTTCTTTGTGGACACGCTTTTTCGCCTTGTAGCGAATCACACGAATTTTGTCACCTTTTACAAGGTCATCGATTACCTTGGCGGTAACCTTCACATCTTTGACAGTTGGCGTACCAACGGTGATAGTTTCACCATCGATAAGCAACAGTGCGTCTAGAGTGAGCTCTTTAGTTCCTTCCTGGAGGAGGTCCACCAGTAGGGTCTCTTTTTCGGCGACAACGAATTGTTTGCCACCGATCTTAACGACTGCTTTTGTCATATTATTCCTTAATATCTATTATTATGTACGTTTGTACAATCAGTTTTCTATTTTAACAGAGAGGGGGTGATCTGTAAAGATAGATCTGTCGACCTTTAATGGACAGTGCTATCACAACGGCGTATGCCATGAATAGTTTTACAAATAAGCCATTTTCATAAGTAATTTTTCTGTTGTAGTTTGCGCCTACGAACGGCCTTCTAGTTCGTGAATCCGGTCGTGATCAAGGCCGTAATAATGAGCAATTTCGTGCCATAGCGTGCGTTTAATCTGCTCGAATAATGAAGCTTCGTCGTGCACGACCATCAAAATAGAGCGCTTAAACAATGTAATCTTATCAGGTAAAACGAACGTGTAATTACCACCGCGTTTGGTCAACGGTATACCTTCGTATAATCCCAACAAAATGTTTCCTTGGCGCAGGCCAGCTTTTTTAGCTTGATACTCATCCGGCCAATCAGCGTACAAGATGGCGACGTTATTCAACCCCTTAATATATTCTTGGGGTAATTCATCCATGGCCTGGCTTATCAGAAGGTCGAAAGCTTGATCAGTTAATTCCATACTATATGTAGTATAGCGCTTATTCTTCTGAAAAAGAGATTTTTTCAGGATCTTGATTTAAGTCATTGATGACGGCGTCCCACTCTTGGTCAAGAACCGACTCATCGATATCATCACTGAGGTCAATCGTTTCGTCCTGATCATATTCGTCTAACGGACTAATCGTCCCGTCATCGGTGGGTTCAACTGGTTGTAACTGTAAGTAAGTAAAGATCGACATTGTTTGTTTCTGTTTGCTTTTGTATGACACTATTTAAGCATAAGTATGACAGAAAGTCAATTCTCTTTCGGGCTTAGTTTTTTTGTAATGAGACGACGAGGCTGGCACCATCAACGGTAACTGTCTTCGAAAAAGCGTATTCGGTGTTGTCCGACAGTTCTACAGCTAGCGTTTCATCCTTGATGACTTTGACGTGGACGCCATAGGCGTTTTGTAATGTCTCGTCATCAGATGTCAGGCTCAATTGTATTCGGTCATCAACGTTTAAGCCGGCTTCTTTACGGGCTGATTGTACCTGGCGAACGATTTCGCGCATCAGGCCTTCACTTCGTAGCTCGTCGGTAAGTTCAAGGTCAAGGGCTAGTTCCCCACCGACAATAACAGCTTTTACGTTTAACTCGTCGATCAA
>JAYVYE010000161.1:0-1645 GCA_043784545.1 Candidatus Microsaccharimonas sp. | reverse complement strand
GGCAGGCGTATCTTTCTTTAGTCGTTTTTGCATCATAATTCTCCTAATTAGTTTCTTCTAGTCGGACTAGAATGGAATTTCACTTAAATCAATTGGTTTGTCTTCAATGTCTTCGATGACGACGTCATCAGATTTTTTGGCACTTGGTGCATGAGAACGTGGGGCGCTTGAAGCGTTCGAGCTACTAGCTCCACCAGTTTCACCGTTTGGTCCGTCTAGGAAGGTGACGTCAGTTGCAGTAATTTCAACGCGTGAGCGTTTTTTACCAGTCTCTTTGTCATCCCAGCTATCTTGGCGAAGGCGACCTTGCACCAGGACTCGACGTCCTTTTCCAAGGTATTGGATTACCAAATCACCGAGCTTTTCCCAAGCAGTAACTTCAAAAAAGTCAGCTTGGTCGTCTTGGCCACCACGGTCGACTGCGATGCTAAAGCTGGCGATTGTCTTGCCAGTTGTGGTTGTACGTTGTTCAGGATCACGGGTCAGGCGGCCCATGAGGACTACTTGGTTAATACTCTTCGCCATAATTGTTAGCTCTCCTTTGCGTCTTCGGTTGCTCGCTCTGCTTGTTCGGCCAGTGCTTTACGTGCCTTTTCGTTGACAGTAACGAGTAGGTAACGCAGTACTTCATCGGTAATATTAAAAATGTTACTGATCTTTAATGGTGCGTCAGCCGGAAGCGATACATCCATATAGATGTAAATGCCGAATTCTTCACGGGCAATTGGATAGGCAAGCTTTTTCTTGCCCCAGTTGTCTTCGCGAATAATCGTTCCGCCAGCGGTAGTAATGATGCCACGGACTTTCGTCAGCGGTGTTTCCAGATCTGCTTCTAGATCGGGGTGAATCAGAACGGTGAGTTCGTATTCTTTCATATGTGCTCCTTTTGGTATCCTTACTTTCAAATAAATGAAAATTCCGGATGCTTATACTTTTTTAAATATATAAGCTTGAGTTAGTATCTCTGTTATTATACCGTATCTGTCACGTTTCATCAAGTGCCGGTCAGTGCATCTCACCACTTAGTCTAACCAACAAAAAAGACCAGGACAAGCCTGATCAAGTTTTGGTAAAGAATAGTTTAAGAATTGACTGGAGGTTAGCCCAGGTCATCACCATTCATATCAGTTGCACCATCCGGTGTACGCGCGCCAAAGACTTCGTCGAAACTTCCGACTAGTACTTCGCGCGGTCGTGCACCATCGGCCGGACCAATAATTCCCTGCTCTTCCATATTTTCAACCAAGCGGGCTGCCCGGGCATATCCAACGCGCAAACGACGCTGTAAGAGGCTGGCACTTGCTTTGCCGCTATCAATCACAACCTGGACAGCATCCCGGTACAAGTCATCATCGCCGTCACCATTACGATCAAAGTCCATCACGACGCCACCCTTGCCGTTCAGCGTAACAGCCATGCTGACAACTTCGTCGTTATACTGAGGTGGAGATTGGGCACGAAGATGATCGGTGATCTTGACGACTTCTTCGTCAGTCACCCAGGCGCCTTGAATACGTTTTGGTTTACTCATAGAAGGTGTCAGCATCAGCATGTCACCTTGACCCAGCAACTTCTCGGCCCCGACTTGGTCCAAAATCGTACGAGAGTCAATTTGCGAAGCTACCGTAAAGGCAATTCGGGCTGG
>JAYVYE010000160.1:0-10159 GCA_043784545.1 Candidatus Microsaccharimonas sp. | reverse complement strand
ACATTGAAAAAAGTTTCATAGGAAGTGAGCTATGTGGTGGTGGGCTTGTTCCCTCAATGAATAGTCTGAGGTTTGGTAGCGATGTCGCCCTGTTCAGCGGGTTGCCTAGTATCAAATTAATTGGCTCAGACAGTTTTCATCCGACTCCCCCTGGCCATGCGTTGATTGCTAGCGCGATAACGCGGGCTTATCCAGATATTCGAACTAGCGCTTACTGTTCGGATAATCAGACGGTGTGTCCTGCCGTTAAAACCGCCCCGGAACCTACCGTATTTTGGACAAAAGGGCAAACTGGGCAGTCGATAGCAAATAGCTACTTTGAGACATTTGCAACTCAATCGGGTGGTGCTTTGGGATTGTTGACGATTGTGGTTAGGCCGGAGACTTTTATAAAAAATAGTACTGTCAGTCTTGAAATACATTCAGATACACTTAGTCTTGGCACTTTTCAAACTAATGAGTTGGGTGGACTTGACGTACGGGCTAATGTGCCGCTGGCACTAGGTGACGGTCTGCATACGTTGCACCTGATGGGGCGGCGAGATGATGGCTCGATGCTCGATTTATATCAATTTATAAGTAAGGGTTTTGAAGGGGTGGCGTTGCCAAATGCGAATTCGTCGGAAAAAACGCCTGCTGACAAAATTAAGCTATCAACCAGCCCGTTGTCAGTTAACCAGAATACCGTTGGTACTGACATTAGCCGGGAGGATTCAAACATTCAAAGCATTGTTGGGATTATGAGTAACAAGATCGTCAACGTAGCGTCACAGGTACACAGGATCGCAAAGGATATCGCGCACAGCCGGGGCGGTTATTTGGGGTGGATAATAGTTGGTCTTAGTGTTGTTGGTCTGATTGTGACTATTTTACTCATCATAAAATGGGCGAAACGAAACGGTTAGGTATAATAACAGTATGGCTGGACTACGAACAATAGTAAAAACACTCGTGCCCTCAGGGGTATTCAAAAAAATTGAACCGTATGGACACCTCGTCGAAGCGGTACTTATGAATATTCGGTACGGATTTCCAGGACGCAAGCTGCGCATTATTGGAGTGACAGGCACCAATGGTAAAACTACTACTGCTTTCATGATCCATCGTCTTTTGCACGAATCGGGTATTAAAGTCGCACTGTTAACGACGGTTGCTAATGGCATAGGTGACAAAATTGTTCCGCAAACTGAACATATAACGACGGCCCAGTCGGGTATTTTACAAAAGAAACTTAAAGAATATGTTGCAGCCGGTGTTGAATGGGTGGTGGTTGAAACTTCAAGCCATTCACTTGCGCAACACCGCGTCTGGGGAATCCCGTACGAAATCGCTGTGATGACAAATATTACGCACGAACACCTGGATTATCATGGATCTTTTAAAAATTACGTTGAAGCGAAGCGACGATTGTTCAAAATAGCAAATCGAAATGGATTTCAGTACGGAGTGGTAAACGCCCAAGACCCAAGTGCCAATTTATTTGTAAATACTGTTGCAAACTCAACAACGTACGGCATAGGTAAAGGCGAATTATCCGCTAAAAAAGTATTTTTGGCAGCCGACCACTCTACTTACACGGCCTCTATCGCTAAAGACTCATATGCAATTCGGGTCAACATACCGGGCGAGTTCAATATCAGCAATAGTTTAGCGGCTATCGCAGTCGGGCGGAAACTTGGTTTATCGAAAAAGGAAATAGAAAAAGGTATCGCCGCGTTGCAAGGCGTCGAGGGTCGTATGAACGTCATTAACGAGGGGCAAAAATTCCAGGTTATTGTTGATTTCGCTAGTACACCGGACGCTTTTGAACGTTTTTTTCAAAGTGTCCGGCCGCTTACAAATGGAAAACTGATTGCAGTTTTTGGATCAGCCGGACGACGCGACGAAGCCAAGCGATTAACACAGGGGGACATTGCTGGGCGTTACGCTGATGTTGTGATTGCGACCGAAGAGGATGACCGTGACGTTGATGGTAACCAGATTTTGAATCAAATTGCGGCCGGTGCTAAAAAAGCCGGCAAAAAAGAAAATAAAAACCTCTTTATGATTCTTGACCGCGAAGAAGCGATTGGATTTGCCATGACTCAAGTGACTGGACCGGACGATACTGTCGTACTACTGGGCAAGGGTCATGAGCAAACGATTGAGCGAGCTGACGGAACGTATCCTTGGAATGAAGCCGAAGTTGCTCGAGCAGCGCTACGAGCATTAAAATTATCACGTTAGTTTGCATCTAAAATCAATCGAGCGTTAGCGTGGTGCATCGAATATAGCCGCCACCCTTGGCGAGTTCTGATATTTCCGGAGTAAGGACGATAAGGCCATGACTTTCAAGCGATGCTTTTAGGAGCGGTGCGTGGGCGCTCATGATTACCACTTCACCAGTTGAAACTAAGTTCGATGCAAAAGCATGGGTGGCCTCATCGATACTAACAGTGATTTTCTCAACGCCATCGAAGGCCAACAAGATTGCCTGACTTTCAGGGGTAAATGCATCTGGGCAGTAAGCGATGAGTCCTTTCTTGTCAGCTTCCGGGCCTTTAATAATTGACAGAGCCAAGTCGATGTCATAAAAGAAGCTATCAGCCCATCCAGAAACGGCATTAAGCATCGGCAGGCCAGCACTGTCTAATTCTGGAATAGTTTGCAGCTGAATCCGCTGGTAATCCAGTTTTTCAGCCGCAAAAGCTTGGGCGGCTTCATCGCTACGATAACCCTGGCCACAGAATAAGAAATTTCCGCAGGCCAGCGCGTCACCTTGGCCGCTAAACTTCAATCCAGCGGGTACTTCAATTACCGTTTTACCGAGATTTTCAAGAACTTGCTGAGCATGCCCAATTTCAGCGCGGCGCACGTCGGGTAGTCGGGCAAGTATCGCTGTGTCGCCGCGAACAAGTGCCCAATTGGCGGTATAGACTCCATCTTGGCTTTCTAGTGGAGAGGGCACGGATGTAATGATAATTCCAGCGGACGATAGAGCAGTCGAAATGGCGATATGTTCGTGAAGGGCTTTAGAAATATCAACGTTCTGGTCATTGTAATACGGATTAATTGCTTGATTGGCGCTAAAATGTAGGGCGTCAGACATAAGAACGGTGCGGTTAATACGGGTCATATAGGAATCCTCCGGGGCTAGTAGTAGTAGTCTTTGGTGCGCTTAAAATAGTAGTGACGATAAAAGCGTTCACCGATTTTTATCCACGTTTTGTAACGGACTGGATGAATCACCAGGTCATAACAACCGATATAATCGATAACGGTCTTATTGAAAGCGGTTTTGAATTGTCCTATACCGTAGTGCGGGTGGTGAGCGTTTGTCAGCTCGTCACTGGCCGGCGATCCACATAGGTCGTGAATAACTGCGTCTCGTGATTTTGCCCATTTGATGACGTTCCATTGTAATAAGTGGCTGGCACCATAAGCAGTGCGTTTTCGGACTGATGCGCCGTCTTTATAGGTACTTTTTTTACCAAATACCATGGCATAGGCACCGGCTACAATCTTATCTTCGTAGTGGGCAAAGAAAAGTTGCCCATAGCCAGTTGTTTCAAATCGCTGCCAAAAACTTTTATAATACGCGTAGTTTCGAATCCCAAATTGTCCTTCAGCGGTTTCAGCTAAAAGAGCATACATTTTTTTACAATTTGTATCAGTAGCTTTTACCTGAGTTACCGTGACGCCATCGCGTTCAGCTCGGCGGATTGCGTGGCGACCTTTTTGGGGAAGACCTATCAAAATGTCTTCGAGTGAAGGGGAGAGATCAAGTGTAATCGTCGATGGATTAGGGATAATTGGTGCGGCTTTTATGAGCCCACGACGCGACAGTGATGGTTGTTGCTTTTTTTGAAGCTCTGTTTCAATCCGAATAACGAAAACTTCGTGTTTATGGGCAAATGGTTGTAGTAGTTTTAATGTACCAAATAAAGCCTTTGTCGTGACAACGTTTGGACCTTTTGGGATGTACCAAAGTTTTCCCATTGGTGGAGTATTTTTTTCAAGTACGGTCACCGCTAAATTATTTACGAACAGAAAACGGGCTTTGTACCCACCGATTTCTTTCTGTCGAGCGTATTCATAACTGGAAAAAATATTTCCACCATCTGGATTGCCAAGGATATAATCATCCCAGCGCATTATTTCTTCAGTGGTGGCAAATCGAATAGACATTGTATCAATTGTACCGTATCAACTCGCGGTGAGGAAGTCGCGTTTCAATTAGGTAGTTGCTTGTTGGTTGCGAGAAAGGTAATCAATTTCTTTAATGATATCAAGTAATGCTTCGGCTCGTCGCTTCTCGTCGCTTATGCCTTGGGCGGCAACGCTAGCTGGGGCAATAAGAGCACTGTCATCTGTGCTTCGGATGAGCATCAGATAAATATCAAACTTTTCTTCGGCGGGAAGATCTACCTTTCCAATCAGCGGACGAAGCTGTTCGAGCGCGTTTTGTTTGATACTTTCAAGATCATCTGACGCTGATATTTCAGTGACGGGAGTTGGTTCTGGGAGTGATTCTGGAACCGTTTCAGATGGTAGTGCCACGGCTGGTGCAAAAGTTTCTTCAAACTGCATTGCAGATGCTTCGGGCGCAGGATTCGTTGCTTCTGGTACGTCTGGCATCACACCGGCTAGTGCTTTGGCAAGCTCTTGGTCATCGCTAATTGGTTGTTGCTGTGTTGCGTCTTGCGGCGTAATATCCATGCCCACCCCTATACTTCTTGTTATTATGCTTATGCTTTGTTAAAAATACTGTATCATAGATCCAAAGGGTAGGGCAAGCTTGTGAGTGATACATTAGATAACGCAAATATTTTGACGCAAAAAGATCCCGAAGGGGCATTAGCAATTGCATCCCAGCAGTTCGAGCAAGCCTCGTTCGACGCTGTCGTTTGGAACAAAGAGCACGATGACCGTGAAATAACGACAATCGTGGTGACCGGAATGGGTGGATCTGCCTTGGCTGCGCTGCTGGTAAAGGTCTGGTTAAAAAATGATATTAAAGTTCCGTTTGAAGTTATTCGCGGCTATGATCTTCCGGCTTATGTCGGTCGCAATACTTTGGTGATTGCCAGCAGCTATTCGGGTAACACCGAAGAAACTATTAGTGCACTCAATCAAGCCGAACAGGCCGGTGCGCAACTGGCTATTATCGCATCGGGCGGCAAACTTATTGATATCGCTGGTGAATATAGTATTTCGCATGTCAGCCTTCCGGGCGGGCTACAGCCACGTATGGCGGTAATTTATAATTTACGAGCGCTACTTGCACTGTTTGAAAACTTTTCTATTGTCCATGGAAAATTAGAAGAAGTTGATGCACTTTCTGGCTGGCTGGGCCGTGAAAGTGCCGCTTGGGCATCAGATGTTCCGACCGAACATAATTACGCCAAACAACTAGCCGATGAAGCAGTTGGCAAAACACCAGTTTTTTACGGTGGTGCTTTGACATCACCGGTTGCCTATAAGTGGAAAATTAGCTGGAACGAAAATGCCAAAAATCTTTCATTTTGGAATGAGTATCCCGAATTTAACCACAATGAATTTATGGGCTGGACCTCGCATCCAGTTGAAAAGCCTTTTGCAGTGTTCGATTTAATCAGTTCATTTGAGCATTCTCAAATCTTGCGTCGTTTTGAAATCTCAGATCGCCTATTAAGCGGCCAGCGACCGCAATCGACTGTCGTTTATTTAGTTGGTGACTCACTCATCGCTCAGTTACTGTGGGGCTCAATCTTGGCCGATTATGTCAGTATCTATGTCGCAATCTTGAACGGCGTTGACCCAACCCCAGTCGAATTAATCGAAAAGCTAAAAAAAGAATTGTAAAAAAGTGTCGGCTGGACACTTTGCCAGACATCAATCGTATTGACGTAAAGCATCAATTGGATCCTTTCGGGATGCCCGAATAGCGGGATAGAGTCCAAATAATGTTCCAATTACTAACGAGACGCCAACGGCAACTGCTGCGATTTCCCAGCTAAAGAGCGGGTTGAACGGCAGGAAAGTACTAATCCCAAACGCCAACAGATAGCCAATGATGTAGCCACTAATACCCCCACCGATACTAAGACCAAGTGACTCGATTAAGAATTGTGACACGATGTCACCATTACTGGCACCAAGCGCTTTTCGGACCCCAATTTCGCGGGTACGTTCAGCTACACTTACCAGCATAATATTCATAATTCCAATGCCACCAACTAATAATGAAATGCCGGCAATAGCCGTTGTTGTGCCGGCGATTGCCAAAAATAAACGATTAGTTGGCTGAGCGATTTGTTCGCCAGACAAAACGGTAAAATCAGCTTCATCCAGATGGTTTTTGAGTATGGCTTTGTTGATATCAACAATGACTTGGCTAAGGTTTGCAACGGAATCACTCTGAATATTAATTTGTTGAATTTGTAAGGCCCCGTTATTCAAGGCTCGCCCAGCTTCACGCCCAATAATGACCGAATTATCAAAATCAACGCCGTTGTAATTAATCGGCGTATTATCGCGTTTTAAAATGCCAATAATTGTAAAGGCTTGGCCGCGAACAGTAATTGTTTTGCCGATTGATTGTTCGGTACCGTAGATATTAATTGAAAGTTGGGGGCCGATAATCGCAGTGTAGGGACTAAGGTTTGGATCAAGGAAAGTACCGTCTTGTATTTTTAGCCCGCTGATTGTTGCTAATTCTGGTGTTGAGGCGACAATAGCCGTATTCATGGGCGCGCTTGAAGTAGCTTTTACTGCTCCCGACAGCACCATAAGGGGCGCCAAAGCTTTGACGTGTTCGACCGCCTGAATGGTAGTAAGATCGTTTTCGGTCAAGGTGCTAGCTGCAAAATGCTGGGCAACGGGGAATTGTGATACATTTTGTAAGCCTGTTTCAGCTTGCGCGCCAGGTCGAATCACGGCAATATTACCACCGAGGGCATCAACTTGATCACTAACAATTTTACTAGCACCAGCGCTGAGTGCCAGAATTGTTGTAATACTAGCAACACCTATCGTAATACCAAGCATCGTTAATGTACTGCGCATACGATTACTTTTTAATGATTGGTGGGCATTTTGAATGTGATTCAGAGTAAGAAGACGCATTATATTTTTACTCCTTTTTTCTTTCGTGATCTTCGCTTCTTGCCCAACGGTTTTTTGGCACCTAAATCAGCTTTTTTCTTTGGCGCACCAGTATCGGTATCAATTTTGCCGTCGAGCATCGTAATAACGCGACTGGCATAGGTCGTCAAGCGGGGATTATGAGTCACCATGATAATAGTATTTCCGCGTTTATGAAGATCGGATAGTTCTTCCATAATAATGTGACTGGCATGAGAGTCAAGATTACCGGTTGGTTCGTCGGCTAATATTATTGACGGGTCATTAACCAGGGCTCGGGCAATTGCCACGCGCTGGGTTTGACCTCCGGATAATTGATAGGGCATATAGTATTCTCGCTCACCAAGATGAAAGGTATGAAGGATTGCGCTGGCTTTTTTAAGTCGGGTCGTTTGTGCCATACCCTTGTATATGAGTGGTAGAGCTACGTTCTCGATAACACTTAAGCGGGTGATAAGGTTGAAGCTTTGAAAGATAAAACCGATTTTCTGGCTACGAATATGGGCCTGGCGACGAGAGCTGAGGCTAGCAACTGGACGTTCTTCTAGTTCGTAGTCGCCCTCGATCTTGCTATCAAGCAGCCCCAATACATTTAATAAAGTTGTCTTGCCGCAGCCGCTAGGACCCATAATCGCAATAAATTCACCCTTCTGGATAGTCAAATCGATGCCATCAATGGCACAATGTTCGACGTCACCAATTCCAAACCTTTTTCGAAGATCTTTCAGAACGATAACCGGAGCTGTGGTTGGTAGGGCAACATTAAGCATTTGTTCTATTATGGGAGGTACGCACGTGACATACAACACTTTTTATGGCGTGATTTACACAACCCCTGGAACGAACGGACTGGTATACTAAAAGGAATGGAGAGGTGGCCGAGTGGTTGAAGGCGCACGCTTGGAAAGCGTGTGTACAGGCAACTGTACCGTGAGTTCGAATCTCATCCTCTCCGCCAAATTAGTCAAGTTGAAACCCCCGGCAAGCGAAAGCTGCCCGGGGGTTTTGTTTTGCCCCTCCGGATGGCGGTTCTCGGCCCCTGTCGGGCCGTGTGCGGCCAGGTCCCGGCTCTTCCGCCCGTTCGCGCCCAAGTGGGCCAGCCCAGCCACGGCAGCCACGGGTTCGGCCAGTTCCCCGGTCATCTGCACGGCCAGAGTTTCCTGCGTCGGGTGCGGATCATCGTCGCCGGTCAGGTCGATCGCGATGGTTGCGAAGACGGCTTGGTTGAGCCATTTCCGCTGCTCGCCCACCGCTTCGCTGTACAGCCTGCCGGCGTTGTCGAGTAGCAGGAGCACCAGCTCAAGGTGTGTGCGCACCACGGCCATGTCCTGTTGACAGGCGGTAATCAGGCGGTTGGCATCGTGAATTTCGGCCAGCACGGCAGTTTGGCGCGGCTTGAGGTCCTCCGCCGGGATGGCGTCGTCGAGGTAGGCATCGATGAGCTTCTGCTTCTTGCGCTCCAGCTTCACTAGTCGCTGGTGTTGGTTGGCAAGCAGGGCTTGGTCCTGCTCTTGGCGAGCGTCCAGGCTCGTTCTGGCCAGCGCGCCCACCTCTTGGACGGTCTGCTGGGTGAACTGCACCTGGCTCTGCCAGATGCGCTCCACCTCCTGCTCGACCTTCTCTACCGAGACATACGGCAGGTCGCAGTCGGTGCGGCCGGTGTGTCGGCCGAGGCAGAAGAAGTAGCTGTAGACCCCGCCTTTGCCCCGGGAATGGCCATAGCCCATCCGTCCACCGCAGCGGTGGCAAACCAGCGAGCCCTTCAGGTAGTGGGTGTGCCGCCACGATCGGTCTCCGGCGATACGTCGACCGGCCAGCATTTCCTGCACTTGGTACCAGGTCTCGTCGTCGATGAGTGGTTCGTGCGCACCGTCGTAAATAAGTTCGCGGTGCCGGATCTTGCCCGCGTAGTACGGGTTGGACAGCATGCGGTGGACTTGGCTGTTGTTTAGCGGCGTGCCGACGTACTTAATCGTGGTGCGGCTCTTGAGGCCGCGTTCCTCGAGCTCGTCTCGAAGGGTTGAGATGCTCCAATGCCCGCCCGCATATGTTCGAAAGGCCCAGCGGACATGCTCGGCCTTCTCCTCGTCGAAAGCGACACCTTTCACTTCACGGTCTTCGATGCGCGCCAGTGTGTTGACATAGCCGATCGGGGCGACCCCGTGCTTGCCGCCGTTCTTAGCTTTCTGGGCGATGCCCTTCTTGGCTTCGTTGGCGAGGTTGCGGGAGTAGAACTCGGCCATACCGGCCAGGATGTTGTGCATCAGCATGCCGGCCGGTGTCTCGTCAATCGACTCGGTGGCTGAGACCAAGATCGCTCCGGCAGTCTGTATCTTTGCCAGGATCATGACGTCGTCGGCCCGGTCCCGTGCCAGACGGTCGAGCTTGTGCACGACGACGTAGTCGACTTCACCTTCGGCCACATAGGCGAGCAGCGCTTGCAGCCCTTCCCTATCGGCTGAGCGGGCCGACGCCCCTGCGTCAACGAATTCACGAACGACCTCAGCGCCGAGATCTGCCACTTCGCGTTCACAGGCGGAGCGCTGCGCCGGGATGGAATAGCCCTCTGCTTCGCCGTTTCGGGTGGCTTGGCGTGAGGTGGAGACCCGCAGATAGAGCACCGCGCGCTTAGGCAGCTCTGCTGCGACCTCGGTTGAAGTAATGGCAGGAATGAGTTCGATTGACATGTGTGACGCCCTCCTTTCTCCCGGAAAACGGGGTTCCCGAGTAGTTGGCCTCCGGAGCGTACCTCCGATGCCAGGAGGAGTCGATAGACCGATCGGGAACTCACGGGAGGCCCGGTGAGCCGACCGGGCCGGGCGGAACAGGGGTCCGAAGAACGGTTCTGGCCGACAATTCCCGGCGCTGTAGTTTTTGCAACAGTCGGGCTGTTACCTCGGTGAGCTCACTCCGACCATGGCAAAGGAGCGCCTCGCGGCAGCCCCTCGGAAACGGGGAAAGGATACGCAGAAAACGGAGGAGTCCCATCCCGATTCAGGCCAAATTGCCCGAAACACGGGGCACACAGCTGGGCCTTCATCGACCTGATCGGAAG
>JAYVYE010000159.1:0-2016 GCA_043784545.1 Candidatus Microsaccharimonas sp. | reverse complement strand
AATGTAACTGCAAGGATTTAGGGTGCCGTGTATCGCACCCATACTAAAGGGCCTCTTAATAGCTCCTACAGGTGACCGTAAGGGCTATTCAGTGGGCCTTTATTCAAGCATGTAATTGACCGTCATCCCCAATGTAAAGTTCCATAGGCCCATACTTACATGCAGCGGCTGTTAATAGCATGCCTATTGTGGCCATGTTTGTCATGATGGGATGATCCTTTAGGTTATCGCGGTAAAAACACCGTATATAGACACCTGAGGGGATGTCTATAGGCTGTGGTTTTAGTTACTATTTGCCTCCCCATACTTGGGGGAGACTATTGCCAATTGGGGGGGGTCATGCCGTGGCTATGGATATAACCCGCCGTTTGAACCCTTGTGCGTGGTCTTGGATCACAATATCTTTTGCTCTGATACTAGTACCGCCGCACAGCTTGCAATCCACACAGGTAACTTTACGGCCTGCTTCGGCGCTTGCTGGGCAACTGATCTCACCAGGGGAAAGTAGGTTATCCTGGGCGACCCTGAAGGTTCTCATGCCCATGCTCTTCGCGGTGATCCGCTGCTCAGGCGTATCTGCACTTGCCATTACCAGGGTAGACCAGGATTCAACGTCAAACCCGATAGATGCCCACTGATGGCTGTATCCCACACGCTTTGCTGCACCCTTGGCGAGAGCGTGCCAGATAGCGACAGGGGCCGCTGCTGGGTCGCCATAGGTTCCTAAGCGGAGGGTTTTACCGCCCAGCAGCTCTGATACCTGCTCAGGAGTGGCTCTCATGTAAGACCCGCGCGTATACGCACCATATACCGAGGTGACTGACTGACCCACGTTTACGTAGCAGGGGGATTTTCCATTACCCGCCTTTACTAGAGATGGGCGATGCTCACACGTACCACAGACAGCGATATCCTGACCGGAGCGTAAGGCATCCATTGGGGAAACGTCAGAGCGAATAATGAAGGTCTGTACCAGGTCACCTGTCTTAGCATTCTCCGAGGCCTCAAATACGCGGTTTACGACTACAACGATAGGAGAACCATCAAGCATCGATGGGCCTTCATATACAACGAAACCGATAGGCTGGCTCTTTTTGGTGGGGAAGGATAATTTAATCATTATGGTGAAGGTATCCAGGTGGAGAGAATTAGAACCAGAAAAAAAGGATAGACCAAAGGGTCCGCTTAGGTGCCTTACGTGGTGCAGGTATCGGCCATCTGGAGGCACGATAGATCCCCTGTAGGCCCACGTTCGCTATGTATTCAGATCGGGAATCCTTGGCACATCTTCTCCAACTTCCTAGGATTTGTATGGAGTGCTTAGGTGGCATCATGGGGGTTCTTGGGGTGTTTGTTGGTGTGTACATGGTGGTGAAGGTTTCCAAGTGGAGATGATTTAAATATGGGCCAAAACGCTAGAATCAAGAGACTTGACGTTATGCCATTGCCCTCCTGCATATACATAGGTGCCCGGCTTTAATCCCTTGCTGGATTCTTTCCACGTGTTATCAGACTGTTTGCCCATGAAGGCATACATATCCTCACGATATTTAAAGCCTTTGATTTGCATCCTGAGCTTAGGGCCACCAAATGATCCGGTATGTTTCTCTAGCGTATTGTTTGTGTTAGTAGTCATGGTTGTCCTTTGGGTTGATTAGTGGGTGATGGCGTAAACAAAACCGTAGCAGGGAGAAGCACTCTGTGTCGTACAAATGGCTGACCCTACAATGTCACCTAATGCCGCCATCATTGGCAATGCTAATACGAAGCTTAGACAAATTAGCACAGTTGCTCTGCGGGCTGCGGCTTTGCGTTGGTTGTTGAGTAAGTTCATTTGGATTCCTTTAAGTTGGTATATGTAGTATAGCGATGTTTGACAAACAATCTAGTGAATAAAAACTATCGTTAGGGCATAGTTGATAGATACATACTATTGTTAGCTTGTTGTCTATGTATTTCTTGGATAGCTTGCACCATCGTATGCGTAGCAGCTTGATGATTTGATTGTATACATAG
>JAYVYE010000158.1:0-15592 GCA_043784545.1 Candidatus Microsaccharimonas sp. | reverse complement strand
TATTTATTACACAGACGGAAGTTGTAGCCCAAACCCTGGTCCTGGTGGATTTGCGGTGATTAAAAATATGCAGCCATCAATTGTTGGCCACGAGTTAATCTCGACTAACATTCGTATGGAAGGCAAAGCGTTAATTGCGGCTATGAAAGACGCTGCTGGAAAAGAATGTGAAATTTTTACCGATAGCGAATTCTGGATTAATGTCATTACCAAATGGGCACCTAGTTGGGAAGCCAAGAATTGGGTTAAAAAAGGTGGAGAGATCAAAAACCTCGAAATTGTCAAAGAAGCCTATAATTTGTACCAAGATTCTGGTGCAATCCTGACCTGGGTACGAGGACATGAAGGTGATCCGGGTAACGAAGTAGCTGATGAATGGGCCAACAATGCTCGGACCAGGCGACTCGATGGGGCGGTGGATCCTACCCGGGCGTGAACAAGCTAGTGAGTTTGGCGGTGTTTATATGCGCGATTGTCGAGACGAGTTTCCGGATGATTGGTTCGAGTGCGCCCGACTCACAGAAAGCGCCCGCGATCTGACCTTAAACTTTTATGAAACAGGTGCCAGCCAACCACTGGCTGAATGGCGCCGCAAAGGATGGATCTTTGATCAATTTTGCACTAGGCATATGACTGCCGAAAAACATAGTTGTGTTTTTTATCGTTGACCCAGCGTAGTGCTAACGGCTATAGTTATTCCTGTTGCTTAACGAAAGAAAATTATGAACGAATCGCCTGAAACTACGCCCGAAATTACTGACACAACTAATGTCCCCGACATCGATGCGCCAATCCAGCGATTTGCGCCGGTCAATGTTGCCGAAGCTGCCACTGAACACGTCGAAGAATTACATACCTCAACCGACGGTGGAGCGACAACCGACATCTTTCAGTGGGCCAACGCGACTGATGCTGTAAAGAATGAGCTACAAGTTGAATTCTTTTTGTTTAACCGCAATTATACCCCGTACACAACGACACTGGGGAGTGACCTGGATACCCAGATTAAGCCAGTCTTTTTATTCGACCCGATGAATCAAGTGGCCTTGGGTGCCGGAACTGGTTTAACCGTCCGTGACTACGAAATGACTGAAAAAGAAGAGAACGTTTTGCTGCGGACGGAACTTGAAAAAGTCGGCCGCGCCAATACATTGATCCACCTGATTGAACACGAGGCAAAAGACATCGTTGAATTCAGTGAAGAAGAACATGAGTTTAAACGCATCAAAGGAATTGTGGCTCGTTTTAGTAGCCGTGATAAAAAAACTGCTTTTTACGTCGTAAAGCAGGTGAGTAGTGGTTCGGCTTTAAAGGGAGTGAACGCCTGGGAATTCCGCAATGGTAAATTCGAACTGTTTAAAGCTGACCTTGGCTGGAAGGTACCAACTGATAACCAAGTCTTGATTATTAAAAAAGACATCTTTATCTTTAATCAAAGTAAATTTGAACGTCTGTTTAACTACGACTTTAAAAAACAGTTATTGGCTGATCAAAAAGTGGCTGAAATTGAAAAGCAGTACAAATTAAGCTTCCCTGACGGTATGGATCTGCAAAGCGCCATTCGTGAAAGTAAAAAAGCTATTAATAAACTGCAAAAATTAGAAGTTGGCCTGGTTACCCAGGAACAAGCAATCGAATACGCTGATCAGATGCAGCTAGAGCTAATGACCGACGACGAGGGAGCCATCATCATTATGGATGGCAATGACCTGAATATGTTCGTGAACCTGATCAATGAAGACTATATCACGAATGAAATTACCGGCCGTCGTTATGAGATTAAAGGCAAGCGACTGCTTGATGATCCTGAAGGCGAGCCACCGCGCGGGTAAAAAGCATAATGCTTTTGCTGAGAACGCTTGCAAATATATAGCGAGCGGGTTTTAATAGACTATAGAACGCGGACGAAATTCGTCCCAGTTAGGAATGATATTCATGTCTCGTATGGAAGACCTTACGGTCAGCACGAGCACCGTATCAACAATCACAATTCCCATTCAAATCTCTGAAGCGATCACCCAAGTGGCCGCGGAAGACCTGCCCAGCGCGGACATCAAGTTCATATCCGAAAACCTCTCCGTAACAGACATCAAGAAAGTAATCGGAAAGTACTACAAGGAGCTTGGCTGCCTTGTCCGAGTGTATTACTCGCGAACAAGAGCTCGATTTCTTGTTATCGTGAAGATGCGCTATAGTCTGATCACAGTGTCCGGTGTTGTCTCTATGTTTGCGGAGAGTGCACCAGAAGCCGTTATCCTACCTATCGGAAAGCTCCTTACTGAAGAGGAAGCTCAGGGTGCTGCTGCAGGGTTTGAGCTTTTCAAAGCACTCACCTCTGAGGACATCGAGAGAGAGATTGGTAAGCTTGCCTTTGTTATGGAGAGTGAACTACATCCCGCGTCCTAATTTATAGCCTGTGTCTAACGAAGTAGAGCCTGCTCCTTCGTTGGTGCGGGCTCTCTTCATAAGAAGTAATCAACATTTATCAGGTATAATAGATAGTAATGAATCAGGGGTTAGCACTCGAGATAATGCTCTCGGGACAAAGTGTTCTATTAACCGGTCCAGCGGGGTCCGGTAAAACTTTTGTGCTCAATCAGTTTATTAAATTGTCAAAGTATGACGGTAAGCATGTTTCCGTTACGGCAACGACCGGTTTAGCGGCGACTCACCTTGGCGGTACGACAATTCATAGTTGGAGTGGCATGGGAATTCATGATTCGATGAGTCCGGGTTTTGTCGACCATATTTCTAAATCACGTCGTGAGATCATTGAAAAAACTGATGTACTCATTATCGACGAGATTAGCATGTTACACGACTTCCGCCTAGACATGGTCGATGAAATTTGCCGAGTCGTACGAAAAAAAGACGAACCATTTGGTGGCATTCAATTGATTATGTCGGGTGACTTTTTTCAGCTACCACCAATTAATCGAGGCGATTCGCGAGCTGGCGGCTTTGTGGTCAACTCGGAAGTCTGGCGTGATCTTGACCCAGTCATCTGTTATTTGCAAGAACAGCACCGTCAGGACGACGAGAAACTCCTAGAAATATTGAATGCCATTAGGGCGGGGGATGTCCGTCGACACCACGCCGAGACGTTGCTGGCTCGGGCCGAAGTTTTTCCGGATGACTTAGAGCAACTGACAGAGCTGCACACGGTAAATATTGATGTCGACAAGATCAACGAGGCTAAACTAGCAACCATTGAAGGCGACGAAATTACCTACAGCCAAACAACAACTGGTTCGGAAAGTTATGTCGAAGGTCTGCAGCGATCTGTCCTCGCGCCGGCCCAATTAAAGGTTAAAAAAGGCGCACTAGTAATGGCCGTCAAAAATAGCCCAGACCGTAAATACGTCAACGGCAGTATAGGGACAATTGTTGATTTTGAACCATACACTGATTACCCAATTGTTGAATTTAGAAATGGTAAAGAAGTTTCGATGGTGCCAGATACTTGGGAGCAGCGCGATGGTGACAAAAAACGAGCTAGTATTACCCAAATTCCATTACGTTTAGCCTGGGCAATAACGATTCACAAATCTCAAGGTATGACCCTAGATGCGGCTCGGATTGACCTTCGAAAAGCTTTTGTTGAAGGTATGGGCTACGTTGCACTGAGCCGAGTAAAAAATTTGAACAACTTATATTTAACCGGAATCAATCAAATGGCTTTGAAGGTCAGTGAAGATGCTCAAACGATTGATGAAATCTTGCGAGTTAAGGCAGCTAATGACGCCAAGCGATTTGCACCACTGATCAAAAAGGCCGAAGATAGAGCGGCTAACCCGCCGGCTGATAGGCCAATGACAGGAAAAAGTGGCTGGACTGAAAAGATTGCCAAGATGCGAAAAACCCATCCGAATGCCTACAAGCCATGGGAAGATGCCCAGGATTCGACCTTGAAAGAAAAGTTCCAACAGGGCCATTCGCTCGAAGAATTGAGCGACTTATTAGGTAGGCACGAGGGTTCGATCAAGATGCGGTTACAAAAGCACTTTGGTGAAGACGTAGTACAATAGATATATGACTGCTCGACAAAAGACGAGCTTCCCGAAACATTTTTTATGGGGAGCAGCAACGGCCGCACATCAAGTTGAGGGTGATAATCACAATCAATGGACTGTTTGGGAACTTGAAAATGCTAAGGCGAAAGCAGCTCAGGCTGATTATCATTTGCATGATTATCCAACCTGGGAAAAGATAAAACCCGAAGCCAAGGATCCGAATAACTATGTGTCAGGTAGCCTTGGTGATCACTATCACCGCTACAAAGAAGATTTCGATTTCTTGGACAAGATGCACATGAACGCCTACCGTTTTAGTGTTGAATGGTCGCGGATTGAGCCGGTAGAGGGGTCATGGAATAGTGAGGCGATTGCCCACTACAAAGCGTATCTCGAAGAATTACGTCGTCGCTCGATTGAACCAGTGGTGACTTTGCTGCATTTTACGTTACCGGTCTGGTTTGCCGAAAAAGGTGGCTTTGAAAAAAGATCGAATGTTCGCTACTTTGTTCGCTTTGCTGAAAAGATCATGAGTGAGCTGGGTAACAGTATTCGGTTTGTTGTTACGATAAATGAACCTGAGGTCTATGGGTTCGAAAGTTATTATTGGCAGAACTGGCCCCCAAATCAGTCGAGCCTCCTAAAAACTTTGCGGGTGGCGAATAACTTGGCAGCCGCGCATCGCCGAACTGCTAAGGCGTTGCACGTCATGAATCGTCGTTACAAAATTGGTATCGCCAAGAATTCAGTTTATTTTTTTCCAGGCGATAATGCCTGGTTGAGTCGCATGAGCGCCAATATCTACCAATTTTTTCAAGACGATTTCTTTATTAGAAAGTATGCCAAACACTGCGATTTTCTAGGTGTAAATTATTATCAGTCACAACGCGTCTACGGCTACCGGACGCATAACTCCGAAAGTGCTGATTATAGTGACGTTGACTGGATGCTAGCACCAGCCGATATTGAGTATGTGTTAGAACGACTGTATCGTACGTATAAATTGCCATTGATGATTACCGAAAATGGTTTGGCTGATGCCGACGACGAGCACCGTGAGTGGTGGATAAAAGAAACAATCATTGGTATGCAAAAGTCCTTAAAAAGCGGTGTTGATCTTTTGGGATATTTTCACTGGAGTCTAATGGATAATTTTGAATGGGCCTATGGCAAGTGGCCACGCTTTGGCTTGGTATCAGTTGATTACAAAACCGGCACGCGTAGCTTACGCCCAAGTGCTGCTTGGTTTGGACGTGTCATTAAAAAGTTGAGGCAATAACGTGCAGGATCCTTTTGCAAAAAACGAGATAAAGATTGCTGTTATCGGTGGTGGAACGGGCAGTTTTACGATGTTATCAGCCCTCAAAAATTATACCAAACAGATTGCTGCAATTGTTAGTATGGCCGATGATGGTGGTAGTACTGGTGTGCTACGTGACGAACTGGGGACATTACCACCTGGTGACGTGCGCCAATGTTTGGTAGCGCTCAGCGATTCTCCAAAAATTCGAGATTTATTTGATTATCGATTTGAAGAGGGGACGCTGAAAGGACACTCCTTTGGAAATTTACTTTTAACAGCTTTAGAAAAAGTCAGTGGTGAATTTTCGGAAGCAGTTGAGACGGCGTCAGAAATTTTGCGTGTTAACGGAATTGTTATTCCGGCAACGCTTGATAACGTTCGGTTAAAGATGGAATGGGCCGAGACGAGCTTGATATTACACGGTGAGCGCGTTATTGACGCTGAATTTTTTAAACATGACCCTAGAAAAGCAGTTCTTTCGCTAATGCCGGCAGCTAACGCCAACCCGACGGCACTGAAGGCCATCGAGCAGGCTGACGTTATTGTGATTGCACCAGGTGATTTGTATACCTCACTTGGTCCATTATTGGTGATAGAGGGCATCGGTGAGGCGCTCCGCAGTTCGAAGGCACGCAAAATCTATGTTTCCAACTTGGTGAGTAAAAAAGGCCAGACTGACCACTTTACGGTCAGTCATCACGCCGATGAAATCGAACGATTTGCTGGGTGTCATTTTCTGGACTATGTTTTGTATAACCAAGAAAACCCATCGCTTGAAATTGCTGCTCGCTACGAGCAAGAGGGGGGCTATATTACGCAAGTCGATAGTTCAGTTCTCATGAACAAACACTATGAAGCGATCGGTGGCAATTTTCTTGGAAAAATGGCACAGATTCAAAAAGGTGATAGTATTCCAGTAACGCGTTCGCTCATTCGTCATGATGCCAAAGCGGTTGCAAAAGCAATAATGGAGTTATACGACCGATGAACACCCCGGTACTTACAGCCTTTTATATTCTCGATCTCGACCGGACGTTACTTGACACTGAACAAGCGGCCAGACTGATGCGTGACGCCGCGTCATGGCGAAACACCGACCTAGCGGCCGAACTGACTCAGAAAATAGAAGACTATACACTGTACGGTGAGTCTTTTTCGATGCATGATTTCATCGTTGAACGGGTAGGTGAACAAGAGCTCGCCTTGATTGAACAGAAATACCATGAGCTGACGTTGGGACAAGACCTGTTAAATGCTGGGGCTAAAGAGCTTATGGCATACATCGATGCGCGACCGAATTCCGCTTTTGGCATTCTTACCTTTGGATCACCTAAAGGTCAAGCGTTGAAAATCGAAGTGAGTGGACTGGGCGCAGTGCCATCCCTGGTGACTCAGGAAACTTTTAAAGGTGAGCAAATTAGCTCGTGGCGTGACGAGTCTGGCGTGTACCATCTGCCAGCAGAACTCGGTGGACAGATGGCGCACACGATAGTATTTGTTGACGATAAACCCTTTTCGTTTAAGGGCTTAGCAGCTGACTGTCATGGCTACTGGGTTAAGTCGTTATATGACGCTGGTATGGAAAAATTACCAGATTACGTTGTACCAGTTGAAAATTTGCGATCTATCATCGCACTTGAAAAATTGCACCCTTAAAGAGCGAGCTTGAATTGACAAAGCATAAGGGCTGTGCGAAGGTAGGGCTATGTCTAAAAAAACACTTAAAACAGTCAAATCGTCAAAACTACTTAAAAAAATATCAAATAAAATAACGCCGTCATCTTTCCGGATCCCAACTACTGGTCAAGATATCAAATCTGCAGTTTTACTAGTGTCGGTGACAATCAATCTGGCAGTGTTCATTGGCTGGCTACTGCTGCGTTTGACGACTGTTTATGACGCACAAGTGTACAATTTTCTGTTTAACCGTTAAGGTCGTTGCTGCGGACAAAATTACCGCGCTTTCTTGATAGGAAGCGTGATTTGTTTTTACCCCTTGAAATTAAAGAGTTATTCACACTTCTGTGGATAAATAAACAGATATATAAAAATCTGTCAAAAAAGGGGGTTGTAGTGGGTAATTGTGGGTTGTATGATGAGTTTAAGTGGAAAAGAAAAAAAGCCCACAAAGACAAACATTTACATTAAAAAAACCATACAAAATCCGTCGAATAGATCGAGGAGTAAACAACTAGTGGCAAGCGTAGATTATTTTGAACGTAAACTTGATGACAAGCGTCGTCTGACGATTCCTATCGAGTTACGAGCAGAATTTATCTCTGGTGTTGTACTGACTCGTGGATTCGGTAGCTATGTGCACCTCTACCCAAAAAATATCTGGGATGGGGAAGTAGAACTGGCATTAAACGCAAGTAGTAGTATTCTCGACGAGAAAACTGCAGATGTGAATGTACAGTTTCGCCGTGGTAAAACCGAAGCCGAACTTGATCAAAAACAGGGCCGTATCACGATTGAACAGCATCTTTTAGAGTATGCTGGTATCACCAAGGATATTGTAGCTGTTCGAGCAGGAAAGTACTGGCGCCTCATGGTGCCGGACTAAGCACATGTATCGGTAATTTATAATAAATCGTCGGTTCTTTAACAACTAACTATTCAAGAGAAACACTCCCCGAGATTAACTATCTGGTAGTGAGGCGTGGATTCTAGGAACACATTAATCAACCTAGCGTACCTTGCTCAAAAAAACACACACCTCCCAAACTCCACCTCACATAAGTCTCTCAACAAGTTGTCGCCCGGTCACAAAAAGGGTATGAGTTGCTTTACGCGACCCCCTGATCGGTCCTCAACTGACTTTTAAAAACAAACATACATGCGAAAACAAACAGCCTCATTATCAGTTAGGTGATCTCGAACGTCCTTGGTACATCGAAATGATATACTGATGACAATGAGTAAAGAACATCCACCACATCATATTCCAGTTCTAATCGATGCAACTCTTGCAACACTAGCCCCAAAGACAGGCGAGTCATATCTCGATCTGACAGCCGGGTACGGTGGACACGCAAGCGAAATATTGAAAAGAACGGAAAACTATAAGGACAGCGTACTGGTTGATCGTGATGACTATGCTATCGAGCACTTGTCAGACTACGAAACTAAAGGCGTCAGACTGCTTCATACCAACTTTGAACAAGCCGCAACCCGGCTGATAGAAGAAGGCACAGCTTTCGACCTTATTCTGATTGATCTGGGGGTGTCGTCACCACAGCTCGATCAGAGTGAACGAGGGTTTTCTTTTAAAAACAGTGGTCCACTGGACATGCGTATGGATCGTCGACAGTTAATGACTGCCAATGATCTAGTTAACGGCGCATCGAAGGCGGAACTGACGAGGATCATTCATGAATACGGCGAAGAACCGTTCATGAACGCCCAGCGCCAAGCTGAGCTGATCATTGCCAACCGGCCATTTGAAACAACTGAAAAACTCGCGACGCTGCTTGCTGACAACCACCGCGGTAGATGGAAAAGAACCCATCCTGCCACGCGCACATTCCAATCGCTCCGCATTGCCGTCAACGACGAGCTCGGGCAAATTGAAAGGACCTTACCGCTGCTTCCAAAACTTTTAAATAAAGGTGGAAGGGTAGCCGTAATTAGCTTCCATAGCCTAGAAGATCGACTCGTGAAGCGCTTTTTCAAAGAACAGTATGAGCAAGGCCTTGAGGCCAAACTTGGACCAATTACGAAAAAGCCAATCCCTGGGGCCACCGAAGATGTTCACAATCCGCGTTCTCGTAGTGCAAAGCTACGGGGAGCAGTGAAAAAATAAACAAAAAAAAGAAAGGGCAAAACACCATGCCTATTCACATCACAGTACAGTACGTAGACCAACCGCAAATCGTTGCAGTCCGCGTCAGGTAGTTCAATTGCCAACCCCTGACGGTGCGTCAGGGGTTGGCTCCGTATACTCAAAAAAATATAAAAACGAAAAATAAAAACCACCACCACAATGTCAAACTCACAAAACACGTACTACACAAGTCGTCGTCAGCAAAACTGGTCACGCAACCAAAATACAACTCGCTTTGTGTCGGCTGTTAAGCTTGGACCAGTTGCTCATACCGTCATCGTTGCACTTATGATTACAGTCCTCGGACTGATATACTTGACGCAGGCAACCCGCGCAACCGGCTATGATTATCAGTCTCAAAAAATTGATAGTCAAATTGCTACATTAAATAACCAAAAAAGTGATTTACAGATTGAAAATGCCCGCTTGACTGCTCTTGAAACAGTCAAAAACAGCAGTGTTGCGGCTAATCTGACGACACCCGCCAGTATTGAATACGTCCAACAATAATCGAACAAACTTATGAAATTAGAATTGTTCAAAGGCAGTCGCTCCCGGATCCTTGCAGCCGTGGTACTTGGTATCATGGCGGTTTTTGTGCTTCGTTTATTTTATTTGCAGGTTATTCAACATGACCATTACGTCGCCTTGGCAAAACAGGAACAAGAGAGCCGTTTTGTCATCCCGGCTAGTCGGGGACTGATCTATGCGAAAAGTGGTAACGATCCGGTGCAGCTTGTTTTGAACGAGATAGTCTACACAGTATTCGCTGACCCTGTCACAGTCGATAAAAAGAATGAGGTGGTTGATACGCTGCGCAAGGTCGCCGGGGGTAACTTACGGGCTAATTTTGACATACTCCTCGATAATAAAGCTAGTCGCTATCAAATTCTTGCGACCAAATTGACCCGCGTACAAGCCGATAAAATCAAACAAGTGGGCCTTCGCGGAATTGGCTTTCAAGAGGTCAGCCAACGCGTCTACCCCGAGAAACAACTAGCTGCCCAGATCTTGGGATTCGTCAATACGACTGGGCAGGGCAACTATGGCGTTGAAAGCTACCTTAACAATGACCTGAAGGGTAAGGATGGGTTACTGCAGGCGGTAACGGATGTTAGTAATGTGCCGCTCACAATTGGCAATAATAATATAAGTATTCCGAAGCAAGATGGCAAAAATATTGTGCTGACAATGGATCGTAATGTTCAGTCACATGTCGAGTCAGCTTTAGCGGCTGGCTTGCAACGCACTGGTGCCAAGCAGGGCAGCGTACTGGTAATGAACCCGAAGAACGGTAAAGTTCTAGCGATGGCCAACCTTCCTACTTATAATCCGGCCGAATATAATAAAGTTGAGGATGTGGCAGCATTTAACAACAATACAATTTCAGCGCCGTACGAACCAGGTTCTGACGTTAAAACCTATACCCTTGCAACCGGTATCGACAAGGGTGTGGTCAGGACGACTGACACGTATAACAACATTGATTACATCAAGATTGATGACCGTACGATAAGTAATGCCACTAAAGGCCACACTGGCAATATTACTTTTCAAACAGCGCTCACTTGGTCACTTAACACTGGTTTCGTAACGGTTGCTCAGCGACTGGGCGACGGCACTAATATTACTAAATCGGCCCGTGATGCTATGTATGATTATTTTCACAATCGTTTAGGTCTTGGTGGGCTGACGGGCATTGAGCTAGCGAATGAAGCACCTGGAACGGTTATCTCACCGGATGAAGCTGATGGAAATGCTGTCCGTTATTCAAACATGGCATTCGGTCAGGGACTAGATGCCACACTCATCCAAGTCGCCTCGGGTTTTAGTGCCTTGGTCAACGGGGGTGATTATTACAAGCCGACAATTGTTGATGGTTTTATGACCGAAACGGGCTTTATCAAAAATTCTACGCCGACTGCGCTTCGAAAAGCTGTTGTTGCCAAATCAACTTCTGACCAAATTATCCAAGCAACTCACGACGCTCGAGCAGTTTCGTTTGGTTCAACTGATAAAAAAGGTTATTACATTGGCGGAAAAACTGGTACCTCACAGGTGATCGTTAACGGTCAATATAGCGAGACTGAAACAGTTGGAACCTACTTGGGATACGGTGGTGGCGATACGGCAGAGTATGTCATAATGGTGCAAGTATCAGGCAAAGACCAACAGCTACAAGGTGCCAGGGACGCACTGCCGATTTTCACCGATATCTCGAACTGGATGCTTGACTATCTAAAGATTCACCCGAAAGGATAATGCGATGAACTTTACTGTACAAATTTTTACTAGCGAACTAACCCGTACCTTCATCCTCAGCGTCGGCGCCTTTGTGCTAGCGATGTTTTTAACGCCGATCTATACCTTTCTTGCGTACCGATTTAAGTTTTGGAAAAAGCAGCGCACCGAAAGTACTACCGGGGAGCGATTGGTTGTTTTTACGAAACTGCATGCCAATAAGTTTAAACGTAATATTCCGACAATGGCTGGTGTCATTTTTGTGGTGGCGATTACTTTCATTACGTTCTTTTTTAACCTCGACCGCAAAGAGACCTGGTTGCCTTTAGCTGCCCTGATCGGTGGGGCTGCCGTTGGACTATTGGACGACATTATTAACCTGCGTGGATCTGGGAAAGGCGTCGCCGGGCTCCGTTCAAGCTTTAAATTCATTATGATTACTGTCATCGGCCTCGGCCTCGGCTGGTTCTTCTACGAAAAGCTCGGTATCCAATCAATCCATATTCCGTTTATAGGTAGTGTCGCCATAGGCTGGTTCATTGTGCCGTTATTCACTTTCGCAGTCGTGTCGGCCGGGAACGCTGTCAATATTAGTGACGGCCTCGATGGGCTGGCTGGTGGACTGGCCGTGATTGCTTACGGCGCATTTGGAACGATTGCATTACTGCAGGGGACACCCATGATCGCTGGGTTTTGTTTTACAGTTGTCGGTGCGCTACTAAGTTATTTGTGGTTTAACATTTATCCAGCTCGCTTCTTTATGGGTGACGTTGGAAGTTTTGCCCTAGGAACCTCACTAGGTGTAGTGGCGATGCTGACCGACACTTTAGTTCTGTTACCAATTATTGGGATTGTGTTTGTGATCGAGGCTGGTTCAAGTTTGATCCAGATCTTTAGTAAGAAAGTATTTAAGCGCAAAATATTTATCTCGGCACCAATTCACCACCACCTAGAAGCCAGTGGCTGGCCGGAAACAAAAGTTACCATGCGTTTTTGGGTGATTGCCGCCGTAGCTGCGTTCTTTGGTGTTATGTTGGCTTTGGCTGGAGGCAACATTTAATATGCGCGAAAGGGTGTGGAAGGAGCGAACGACGGAAGTAGTACGCAAACATCGGCCTGATTATTTAATCGCACTTTACATGGGGATTTTGATGTTGGTCGGACTGGTTGTGATCTACGCGATCGGGCCGCAACGCGCTAATGTGTTAAATAATGCAATTGGTAGTAATTACTCTGATACTTATTTTTTTATAAAACAGGCAATTAGTTTAGCGCTGGCGGTAATCGCCTTTGGGATTATGTCGACGGTTCCGTACACTTTTGTTATTAAGCATGCCAAGAAGGTACTAATAGCTGGATTAGTCGCCTGTGCGGTCTTATTCGTGGCCAGTAAAGCTGGGCTTGGTATTGCCGAGGCAACTAATGGTGCCAGCCGCTGGTTTAACCTCGGTATTTTGGGAAGTTTACAGCCGGCCGAGATTGTGAAGTTCGGAATGCTGTTATTTCTGGCGGTATTCCTGGGTGCACGTATCAAAGAGGGTAAAGTAAACGATGCTAAAGCCACATTGATTCCGATATCATTAATCACCGCTATCGCACTGCTATTCATTGTAATTATTCAAAAAGACCTAGGTACCGGTATTGCTTTGACGGCGATTGTTATTACGATGCTTTTTATGGCTGGACTGAGTAAAAAAATTGGTCTGACTTTTGCGATTGGACTCGTCGTTATCGGAGGTCTTTTTATCTTCACCGCACCACACCGCTTGGACCGAGTGACTACTTATTTGCAAGGTGACAGCACTACTACCGATGACCCGGGGTCTTACCACATCCAACATGCTAAGATTGCCATCGGATCGGGAGGTTTGATAGGGGTTGGTATCGGCAATAGTATTCAAGCAACTGGATACCTCCCAGAGGCAATTAACGACTCAGTATTCGCTGTTTTAGGAGAAACGTTCGGCTTTATTGGGCTTGTTGCCCTTATGGCACTATTTGTAGCCCTTTTGATGCGTATGCTACGGGTATTAGACCATTTAGTTGATAATAGGCTTAAGCTACTCGTAGCGGGCGTATTTGGCTGGTTTGGAGCGCATGTTATTCTTAATATAGCAGCAATGATTGGGATTTTTCCATTAACCGGAATTACCTTACCACTGCTGAGCTTTGGTGGTACCAGTATGGTCTTTATTACTGCGGCACTAGGACTTGTATTTCAACTTTCACGGTACACAGTGCATTCATCTAGATTAAAGGAGACTACACATGCGAATTCTGACAGTGGGCGGCGGGTCGGGCGGACACGTTACGCCAGTCGTAGCGGTTCTTAAAGAGCTCCGGAACATACACCCGCGAATAGAACTCCGTTTTTGGTGCGATACCAAGTTTGCGCCGCAAGCTCGGTCCACCGTTGCAGCGTACGATCCGACGATTCCAGTGCAAACCATTGCCGCTGGAAAGTTTCGACGATATCATCATTTGACGGTTTTACAGCAATTGACTTGGCCTACATTAGTGTTACAAAACCTTGGTGATTCATTTAAGGTTGGCCTCGGCTTTATCCAGAGTTTTTTCAAACTGCTGGTCTGGCGTCCAGATGTAGTTTTTACAAAAGGTGGCTATGTCTGTTTACCAGTTGGCCTCGCAGCCCATATCTTACGAATTCCACTGGTTATTCATGATTCTGATGCGCACCCTGGACTCACGAATCGTGTACTGTCACGCTGGGCAACCTCGATCGGAACAGGGGCGCCACTAGAATATTATCCGTATCCTCATCAAAAAACACAGTATGTTGGTATTCCGATTGGGGCCGGCTTTCGACCGTTTACCGAAGCTGAGCAAAAGACCGCTAAAGCCGAGTGGGGAGTTGACCAAAGCCGCCCGTTAATTGTCGTGACTGGTGGCGGACTTGGCGCTGCTCGTATTAATGAAGTTGTTGCCGAAACGTTGCATCAGTTACAACGAATTGGATCAGTTATTTTAGTCGCCGGAGCCGGACAATATGATGAGCTTCGGGCTCTGCTTCCGCCCAATGATACTCATTTTCAGTTGTATTCGTTTGTAACAAAGATGCAAAGCTTACTGGGGGCCGCGGACGTTGTAGTAACACGGGCCGGTGCAACGACAATTTTGGAACTAGCAGCGCTTTCTAAGCCGACGATTCTTATTCCGAATGGCAAATTAACCGGTGGACATCAACTGAAAAATGCCGCTGTCTACGCTAAAGCCGAATCAGTCATCGTAATCGATGAAGAGATATTAGATCAAAATAAAGCGTTGTTAGCCGAAGAAGCCGCCCGGCTATTGGGTGATCCTGAGCAAACTTTGGCGATGGCTCAACGTTTTCATAACTTTTCGAAACCAGATGCCGCTAAAGACATGGCGCAAATGATACTGGCAGCGCGGCGTTCTTAAGTTATAATAAACCTTAACCATGATACAGCTCCGATCTTCATCTAAAAACGACGTGCCGCGGCGCCGGACTTCATCGGACTATGTGCGTCCACCGGCCCAAACACCAACGGGGACTCAGTTTCGTCGTAACCAAACAATGAGCGGCATTCGTCGCCCTGATGGCGAACCGATTTCGGAACGGAGCCGCGTCCATTCTTTGACTCGGCGACGACATAAAATCGGCGCGTTATTTGTGCTTGTTGTGGGTATTATTATCATTCTCGGTGGGTTGATAAGTCAGTTTACGGCTAAAGTTATCGTAACCGGCTCATCAGCACCAGTGTCACGATCAATTGACCCCAGAGCGTATCAACAATTGATTAATGAATATTTAGGAATTCACCCAGTGGAACGGTTGCGGTTTGCTTTGAACGAGACAGCGCTGAGTGCTTATCTGTCGGCGGCGCTCCCTGAAGTATCGCATGTGGCCTTAACCAGCACTAACTCCATCGTTGAATCTAATTTTACCTTGACACTTCGCAAGCCAGTAGCTGGGTGGCAGATTAATAGTCGTCAATTTTACGTCGATACAACCGGGGTGGTTTTCCAAAATAATTATTACGATACTCCTAGTGTCCAGATTGTCGATCAAAGTGGCGTTGCGCCAGAGCAGGGGACGACCGTGGCAAGTGCCCGCTTACTAAGCTTTGTCGGTAAAGTCGTCTCCCTAGCAGGACAGGGGAGTTACACTGTGACTCGGGCAATCCTACCTAGTGGCACAACTCGTCAAATTCAAATTCAATTAAAAGATGT
>JAYVYE010000157.1:0-10030 GCA_043784545.1 Candidatus Microsaccharimonas sp. | reverse complement strand
GATACGGCACCGCTCACCGATTCGTCGGTGTCTGAACCAGTCGTCAATCCCACTCCTGTGGAAACGACGCCTGTCATAGTAACTCCCGAGGCACCCGCCCCGGTAATTACTGCACCGACGGACGAATCGAGTCCAGCACCTGTCATCACCGACAGTCCGAAACCGACGGAACCTGTCAAGGTACCGGAGGTTACACAGATCGTCACGGACACTTCGCCGGCACCACCAGCGAAGACTACGGAAACACCCAAGAAGGTCTTCGTTTGCAAATACGTCGGTACCCCTGGTGTCGACGAGCGCCCGCAGACAGGCCAGAATCCAATTTCAGTTGCCATCAACGCGATCCAGCACAACCAGTGGAACGGCATTATTCCGGGTTATTTCTCGGATGCGCATGACCGTTCCTACGTGCTCGCGTATGACACCGGACAGTCCGAGTCGGAACTCGGGAAGTGTCCAGAAGCAGTTGGTCCACCACCAGTGGTAAAGCAGGAAGTGGGTCTGTACATCTACCCGCTCCTCAACATCACTAAAGCTCCCTCATGGGAAAACTCAGGCACACAGATTTTCTGCGAAAGCAAAAACGGCACCAGCTGGTTTACCACGCTGAGCTGTACTTTGCCTCCGCAGGTCTGTGGTCCGAGTTGGGGCTACCAGCAGGACAAGGTTAAAGACTGGAATTACGATGGCGCTTTCAAGTGGCCGTCGCACATCCAGTATCCAGTGGACAACATTGGATGGCCGCCGATCTACGATGCTAAGCACGGGCTTTTGTCCGAGCTGACCACCGTTCCGGACTGCTCTCCGCCACCGCCGGTTGTTGTCGCTCCCAGCGCAACGATCGTCACGGTCTGCACGGCCTATGGACCTCAGTCGACGTACACCCTGTCTGCCGGCACCTCTGACACCTCCTTCCAGATTTACAATGGTGGGATCAAGGCTGAAGAGCACCTTGTCAAGGCAGGCGAGACGTATACCGCAGTGATCACACTGGGCGAAGACTCCTTTGGTGGTTCAACCACCGTTGAAGTCAAGTCCGGTGAGATTTCGCTTGGAGGTGTAAAACTGGTTTCGACGAATTGTAATGCCCCTGTGGCATTCCACCCGGAGAACCCGACCTACACCTGCGACAGTGTGCACGTTCCAGGAACCAAAAGTGATATCGTAGAGGACCCGACTACAAACTACGAGACCGGAGCCGTGACTACCACCATCGGCTACGACATCGTCGAAGGTACGTACTATGTCGCGGATACAGTCCTCAACGGTATTCACGCATTTACGGTTACCTTTGTTGCAAACAATGGGTATATCGTTGCCGACCGCGACGTAGCCAAAGGTGACATGTATATCACCAATGCCTTTGACGGTGTAATAAAAGCTGCCATTTGGGAGTTGCCGGTAAAGGAATGTCCAATTGTGACGCCAGTTCCGAACCCAACCGTGATCGTCGCTTCGACGGACACCACGGCAACGGATAAGCTCGCTTTCACAGGTGCAGAGTCCGCGGGAGCGCTTTCGGTTGCAGCACTAGTTGCAGCAATCCTGTTGCTGATCGGTGCGGGGCTGGCATCCGCCAGCTACCTCCGCCGTCGTAACAAAAAGGCGTAAGTCACAAAAAAAATAGAAACTGCCGCCGGCAGAATCTTGTACCAAATTCGCCTTAACAGGCGTCCTATCCTCCAGAAAGGATTGAAGTTGTCTTAAATGAAGACAAGGGGGCCCTCGCAAGGGGGCCCTTTTCATATCCAAAAATAATTATTAACAGTAGTAGTATGGTGCTTAAACGGGTGCATCTCGTGTTATAGTAGTAACACATGAAGCATGTTGGATTATCTCCTACCACTATCTTGTCACCGTCTACATCAAAGCAGATGATAGATCAGTTTTTAGTGCCACTTCTCACCCAAAGGACCAATGAAGCCCGCGGTATTAATCCGCATTATGAAACATTATGGCAGGATATCCAAAAACTTTACAACGCAGGTGGTAAACGACTACGTTCCTATATGACACTGCTCACATTCGAAACGTTTAGTGACATGCCGGTCGAAACTGTTTTACCGGCTGCGGCTGCCCAAGAGCTATTACACATCGCTATGCTGATTCATGATGACATTATCGACCGTGATGATATTCGTTATGGAGTTAAAAATGTCGCCCGGGAATATATGGACCACTACGAAGAAATCATTGAAAACGAAGCCGACCGCCGTCACTACGCCAATAGCGCCGCCATCCTGGCGGGTGACCTGCTGATTTCTGAAGCCTTTATCCTGATCACTGAAACTAAATCGAATCCAAAAACAGTGCTAGTCGCACAGCGATTATTCTCAAAAGCTATTTTTCAGGTTATCGGTGGCGAACTACTTGATATCGAAGCGGCCTTCCGCGGTATTAATGCCGCCGATCCACTATCTATCGCAGAGCAAAAGACTGCCAGTTATTCGTTCGTTAGTCCATTCCTGATGGGCGCAACTTTAGCTGGTGCAGACCCAGAACAGCTTGAACTGTTGCAGCAATTAGGCGAACAGTTGGGCGTAGCGTACCAATTACGTGATGATATGATTGGTATCTTTGGTGACGAACAAGCGACTGGCAAAAGCGTCAGTAGCGACATCTTGGAAGGCAAGCGCACCTACCTCATCGAAGAGTTCTACAAACTAGCCGATGAAACACAGCGCATCACGTTTGATGCCCTGTTTGGACGACACGATATCAAAGCTGACGAGATTAATGTCGTCAAACATTTGCTTACCGATAGTGGCGCCAAAGACGCTGCCGAACGTTTAATTACTGCTTACCAAGAGCACGCTCATACTATTTTAAACACCCTTGATATCGATGATGCGCACCATGACGCCTTTAGTAATTTGATTGATCTTTGCCTAAGACGGGACCGCTGATGGATACTTTATATTACCAAGGTCCTTATCGCGCCATCCTTAAAAGTATGCGCATGGATGTTACTGCTCAGAAATTCGATCAAAAGCTGTCTGAAAGCTTTACCAAAAAAACGATCGCGTAGCCCTAGACAAATAAAGTAGCTTGTGCTATTATAAAAGTATTGCATCCGAATGGATACCGCCTCTCATGGTTAATCGCTAAAAGATTTGTACCTAATGAGATATCAAAAGGTTCTCACTGTTCGTCTGTAGCGAATTATTTTTTATCCCAGAAAGGGAATTATTTACATGGCATATGGAAATCAACAACGCTCATCAGCGCCTCACGGCGCACGTCCTGGGCACCGCTCATTTGGCGGCAACAATCAACGTCGCAGTAGCGGCGGTGGTGGCGGAAACCGACGTGGAGCTTACATCCACCCAAGCAAGTTCATCAACAAGGCAGTTACTGTCGCCGAGGAGGTTATTTACGAATCAAAGCACGAGTTCAAGGACTTTGATTTTAGCCCAGAAGTGCAACATAACATAATCGAAAAAGGCTACAAAGTTCCTAGCGCCATCCAAGACCAAGCTATTCCGCTGATTCTTGAAGGTCGTGACGTCATTGGCCTAGCCAATACTGGTACTGGCAAGACAGCTGCTTTTATCCTTCCGATTATTGAAAAAATTCGTGGCACAAACGAATTTAACTCAGTCCTAATCATGGCTCCAACCCGTGAGTTGGCTGTCCAGATCGACGAACAGTTCCGTGAATTTTCACGTGGGATGCGTCTTTTCTCGGCCCTCGTTGTCGGTGGTATGAACATTGAACGTCAAATTCGTGATGTCCGTCGTCGTCCACACGCCATCATCGGAACACCAGGTCGCATGAAAGACCTTATGAAGCGCGGCGAGCTAAAGCTTGAACAAGTTCAGTTCCTCGTCCTCGATGAAGCTGACCGTATGCTCGACATGGGATTCATTAACGATATTCGTGAAATTGTCGACCGTACTCCCAGGACTCGTCAAACACTATTCTTTAGTGCAACGATCACTCCAACCATTCAATCACTTGTTAACACATTCCTAAACGATCCAATCGAAGTTTCTGTTCGTACAACCGCTACCAGCGAGCACGTTGAACAAGATATCGTCGAAGCTCGTGACAAAGATCACAAACTTGACACGCTGGTTGAAATGCTTGGTAGCAAAGACTTTGAAAAAGTTCTTGTTTTTGGTGAAACAAAGTTCGGTGTACAACGACTTTCTGACCACCTAGAACGAACTGGTATGACGTCCGTTGCCATTCATGGTAATAAGTCACAATCTCAGCGTCAACGGGCTTTGAAAGCCTTCAAGGACAACAAAGTACGTATCATGGTTGCAACCGACGTGGCGGCACGTGGTTTAGACATTCCGAATGTCAGCCACGTCATTAACTTTGACCAGCCGGCAACCTACGAAGATTACGTTCACCGTATCGGCCGTACTGGTCGTGGTGGTGCCCGTGGTAAAGCTTTTACCTTCGTTCCTATGCAAGACCGACGCTAAGTCATCTGTCAGCCATAGCAAAGACACGTCTCAATATGAGACGTGTTTTCGTTTTACCACTAAAATGAGCGTATAATAAAAGGGTAAAGCTTAACGAAGGAGGGAATATATGTCCAGCCACAAAAACGTACAGCTCATCTTGACCGCGGCACGGTACGCGACGCTTAGACCGGGTGATTACACATAGCGACTAGTCGCGTAATCTAATATATCTAAAAAGCCCCCAATGAAATGAAAAAGGGGCTTTTTAGTACCTGGTTAAAATAGCAGCGTCAGCGCGATCACGAACAAGCCGATTGCAAGTGAGTCCAATAAAATTTTAATAGCCATGCGACGGTCAGCTGGACCAATGCTACAGACTCCAGGCGTGTAATGACGAGAAATGTCTCGAAACGATTATGGCTGCACTGTTTATTTACCTTTTTTAACGGCAACAATAATCGATAACGAAAATAAAACAACAATCGCCAGCAAAAGAACGGCGATAAACGATAGTACCGGGTCAAGAGCCAAGTCGATGTTTGAGCTGAGTGCTAATAGTGCCATTAAAGACAAACTGAGTAAAATAATAATGCCGTGGGCACGTGTCAATTCAGCCTTTGCAACCTTATCTTTTACTTGAAACTTATTGAAGATTTTTTTATTCATACTTAGACTATACAACTTCGAAAGCTCTACCACAATGAAATAGAGATGATGTGGTATAATAACACCAGTAATAAAGATTAAACGTTAAAGAGAACTCTTATGGCAAAGCACAAAAACTGGCACGGCGCTGCTCGGAAGCGTCTTCTAAAGAAGAAGCTCAAAAGCTTGAAGCTGAAAAACGCCTAATAAAAACGACTCGTCATGAGTCGTTTTTATTAGAGCGTGATAAAAGTTCGATTCCACTAGGGGCTGCCAGGCTTTGACGCATAAAGGTTAATGTGATACTATTTTGGTACAGCACCTCACTTGGACGAAAGTTCTCGTGAGGTCTTTGTTATAATAAGTATATGAAAAGAATTGTACTCATTGATGGAGAAAATCTTGTTTACGGGTTGCGCCATCTTTTAGGTAAAAATGAGATTATGGCTGATCGTACTGCAGTCACCGGTTTTAACTTCAGAGGCTTACTTGAAGATATGCTTGCGGATAAATTCACCATCTGAAATCCTTTGGTTCGGAGCACGGCTAAGAGTCTATACTCAGTCGGAAGAAATCCGTATTAAATCAGAATCTGCTGTTCGCCAGCAATCCTTTTTTTCGAACGAAATTCAGAAACAAAAAATAACTTTTATCAAGATTGGTTATCTAAGAGCCCGTGAAGTTGACCTACAATCTGGTGGTACTGAATGGAAACTGACGGAAAAGGGTGTCGACGTAGGTCTTGCAGTGATACAATGTTGAAACAATATAGTAATTCAGCCTATATTTTCGCGATGATTGACGGATCATCTCAACCGGGTAGCCGACAGTTCACCCTTCCATCCACCTTCCACGCAACCTCAGTCGAAGTTGTTAACGAAAACCGCACAGTACCGATTACCAATGGCTCGTTTATTGATAGCTTTGCCACCGAAGATGCGTATCACGTCTACAAGATCAACATCTAAAATAACGGGGGCATTGGCAGGATCATTTTGGTACATAGCCCGTATAATCATTATTGTGGTCGAGGGGATAAGAGTATACACTATTTAGCATATGAGTATTAAGCAAGGTGTGAGTTACCTTACTAGTGCCCGGGTAGGTCCGAGGTTTCAGAAGCGTGTCCCGCTGGTCATTATCATAAGTGTTGCACTTGTCCTCCTTCTTACGGCGTCGATTGTTTTCTTCCAAACGACACACGCCGCACCGCCGTGCCCTTGTAATGTCTTTGCGACGCCGGAGCCAACTGTACAACCAGGATTATTTTCACAACCAGGCGGTATTGAGGTTGGTTTTCGATTTCAAACCAACCAAACTGGATATATCTCGGGTATTCGCTTTTATAAAGTAGCCGGCATGACCGGGACACATACCGCGTCGCTATGGGATAAGTTCGGTAATCGGATTGCCCAGGCGACCTTTAGCAGCGAATCGGCAGCCGGATGGCAGCAAGTTAACTTTAGTCCTGTTGCTGTGACACCGAATCTAACATATACAGCATCCGTCTTTATGACTGATGGTGAGTATGTTGCCACGTCGGCCTACTTTGCCTCGGATATTAGTAATTCTCCACTGACAGCAAAGCGTAACTCTGCTGCGCTTGATGGACTAGGCAATAGCGGACAAGGTGCTTATAACGCCAGCGGCTCAAGTGGGTATCCGACAGGTTCATTCAATGCTACGAACTATTGGGTTGATGTCTCGTATATTGGGTCGACAAGCGCTTCTGGCCCTGTTATATCAGCACACACGCCACTTTCAAACGCATCGAATGTTCCCGTGACCGATGCGGTGAAGGTGACGCTAGATCAACCGCTGGATCCGGCGACAATCGACAGTAATTCGCTTGTCATGAAGGATAGTAATAATACAACTATTCCTGGGACGATCGCATACGATTCAAATACGTACTCTCTCAAATTTGTACCAACGAGCCTCCTCCAAACAAGCACAACGTATACAGTCACGCTGCCCGGCAGCAGTCAAGGGTTGACCGATCTGCAAGGTCGTCATTTAGCTACTGACATTGCCTGGTCATTCACGACCTCTTCGACAGGATTAACTTGTCCTTGTACGGTAAGAAATAATCAAAGTCCAAGTACTGGATCAGCCTCCGCCCGTGACGGCGCAACGTATACTTCAGGCCTTGAGCTGGGCATGAAGATCGTTCCAAATACCAATGGCTACATCACCGCGATACGCTTTTATAAACCAATCATTACGACTGACGTCAGCAGTGTAGGCCATGTATGGGACGCAACCGGTAACAGTCTTGCGACGGTTACATTTGCAAACGAAAGTAACTACGGATGGCAAGAGGCAACGCTGTCATCACCGCTCAGTGTCGCGAAGGATACAGTTTATGTCGTATCATACAGCGCCCCGGCAGCGATATATCAATATACTGTTGGTCTCCTAGCTACGGCGATGGCGTCATCCGGGTTTGTAGTTTATCCGTCCGGGGATAGTCGTAATGCAGCCCTCGGCAGTGGCAACGGTAGCTTCGTCTATGCAACGACGTCAGGATCCTACCCTGGCTTAACCAGTACGAATACTTACTATATCGATGCCGTTTTCGCGAAACAGTCGTCCGACATCATTCCATTACACGTGACGAATGTGCAGCCGACTGATAAAAGCTATGGTGTTCTTCATACGACGAATGCAACGGCGACCTTCGATCAAGCGCTTAATGGATCGACAGTCAACAGCACGAACGTAAAGGCATATGATGCTAATAATGCCCTCGTCAGCGGGACTGTTGCCTATGATACAAGTAAACGAACTATCACCTTTACACCAACGTCACCGTTTAGCTATAACGCAGCCTACACCATTCGCATCAGTAGCCTCGTCAAAGATATACGAGGAATTACTTTGGGGAAGAATTACGACTGGTCATTTACAATCGGTGGCCAACTTGCGACCGATATGACTCAAGGTCAAGGCGGCCCTATCCTGGTAGTGACAAATAGCGCCAATCCTTACAGCACCTATTATGCCGAAATACTTCGGACTGAAGGATTTAATTATTTCGACGTTAAAGATATCAGCGTGCTTAGTCCCGCGACGCTCGTTAACTACACAACGATTGTCCTGGCGCCTGTCAGCGTGACGCAACAGCAGGTAGATATGTTTAGCTCCTGGACAAATAGTGGTGGCAACTTTATTGCGATGCGCCCAGATAAAAAATTTACTAGTCTGCTTGGTATTAATGACATCGCTCAGACAATGACGAACCAATACCTGCGCACAAACGTCGCTTCTGCGGCTGGTATCGGTATTGTTGATGACACTATTCAGTTCAAAGGCGTGGCTGATAAGTACACGCTCGGCAGCGCTGACACAGTCGCAACGCTCTATAGTGACAGCTCAACAGCAACTGCATTTCCGGCTACAACCACACGAAATGTTGGATTGGGAACTGCAATGGCATTTACATTCGATTTGGCACAGTCAGTTATCGGCTTGCACCAAGGCAATCAGGCTTGGTCAGGACAAGACCGTAATGGTGATGGCACAATACGATCTAACGACTTATTCTACGGCCCAGCACCTAGTGATCCAAAGCCTGACTGGATCGACAATTCAAAGCTTGATATCCCCCAAGCAGATGAACAACAACGATTACTTGCGAATATGATTACCACAGGTATGAAGAACAGCCTGCCTGCGCCGCGCTTCTGGTATTTGCCCGATACGCAGAAAGCCGCACTTGTTCTGGCAGGGGATGACCATACAGTATTAAACAAAGATGGTACAGAACAGACGCTAAGTAATTGGTTGAATGAAAGTCAAACCGGGTGTTCGGTGATGGACTGGCAATGTGTCCGGGCAAGCCACTACGTATACACAAGTAGTCCGCTGTCTGTTTCACGAGCTTCACAGTATAGTTCGTACGGTTTTGAAGTGGGTAACCACCCTTCGTATTCCGGTGGTTGTGGCAATTTCTCGACGTATTCAGACTTAACGAGTCGCTACAGTGCGGATCTTCTTGCATTCCAAACAAAATACTTTACATTACCTGCGCAAACGACAGTACGATTCCACTGCTACTTATGGCCAAGCTGGGATTGGATGCCTCGCGCTGACCTGCTTAATAATGTTCACTACAACCTCAACAGCGTTGCTTATCCTTCAAGTTTAGTCGGGACTCATAGTCCACTCGTCTCGGGATCGGGCATGAATATGCGGCTAACCGACTCGACTGGTGCATTACTTGATGTTCATCAAGGCGTGACTAACTTTGATAATGTAGCGGCTGGGGCGATTTCAATCGCAAAAACATTTGATAATGCCCTCGGAGCAACTGGCTACTATGGTATGTTCGGTAGCCACTACGACATGACTGATAGCTATGCATCCACGCTATTATCGATTGCTAAAAGCCGTAATATACCAACGATCACTAGTCAGCAAGCATTGCAATGGCTCAGTGGCCGCGAGAGCTCGAACTTCTCACAGTTATCCAGCGTCGCTCAGGGTAAAGAGACCTTTACAATCACTACTGGCGAGGGCGCTCATGGCCTACAAGCGATGATTCCTACTGCCGATAAAGCTGGCTCCCTCCAAACTATTACACTCGGAACGCAGCCAGTCACTTACCGTACAGATGTTATAAAAGGCATCGAATACGCAATCTTTAATGCGTTTATTGGTGATTACACGGTTACTTATAGCGACTTTGGGTTTGTCAAGCTCGTCGCATCACCGATACCGATGCCGATGCCAACAATATCGATTGTTTCAGCAAGTGCAGCACAAACTGATCTAACACCTGATATCGTCAGCCTACCTGTCAAAGGTCTGACCAAGTATCCGTCCGGTAACATAACGACGACACGTGATGCCACGAAATCTACCTCTCAAGATCCTGCACTCGTTATCGCGATCGTTGGTGGTTCAATCCTAGCCCTCTCTGCTATCGGCGTCGCAATTGCTCGCACGCGTCGTCGTATCGATTA
>JAYVYE010000156.1:0-6251 GCA_043784545.1 Candidatus Microsaccharimonas sp. | reverse complement strand
TTCAGCGTTACGATAGGTTTTAATACCACTTGGTTCGGTAATAACGCGGCGGTTATCTTCAATCGCCGGGCCTTTATCGAGTGGTTCACCGAGGGCATTGAAGACTCGGCCTAGGGTAGCTTGCCCAACCGGAACGGTCACCTTTGTGTGTGTTCGTGCAACGTTTTGGCCACATTGTAGTAACTGGCTATTGGTCAGGTTCAAGCACACAACCACGTCGGCTTTAAAAAAACTAACTTCTAAGAAGATTTCAGGATGGTCTTCGACCGCTAAAAGCTCTTTGACGTCGGGGCGTTCACCAAGAATCTGAACCTCGACCATCAGTCCACGAAGGGAGTGAACGACGCCAACATTTTCTTGGGCTGTTTCAAGAACTTTCATTACCGGGCTCCTTTCATTCGTTGCTTTTTCTTTAGGGTTGTCATAACTTCACGTAGTGATCGGTCACTTTCGGATCTTTTGGCACGGTGATATTCCAGTAGGTAATCACCCAGTAGCTCACCCGCCCGTTTTTTGGCGACAATCATAGCGTTGAAACGACTGGCGGCTTGGGCAAGACTTGACTCAAGAATCGTTTGGCTGAGAGTGAGGGTCATCATGGTGATTTCCATTTGGTCAGCGATTTCATCAAGCGATGGCTCAAAGATCGTGTCTTCCAGAGCGACAACTTCTTCACCGTTATCACCGCTCAGATCTTTCATAGTCGAGATAAGGTCAATCTTTTTAATGCCTTGATCACCTAAAGAAATATATTCTTCGTAGTATACAACGACACTGCGATAGGGAATGATACAAGCAATCACCGGACTGACATCAATATATTTGTCTGTTGGAGGTACTTGAAAATAGCGGCTAAAGGCTATTCCACGTTGTTGCAGTTGATTAGCGCCGTGTGTCCCAAGGACAATGATATCGGTTGTTGTTGGATCGTAATCAACCAGCATTGTTTCAATCAGGCGTTGGTCAATATTCCCACTTAATCCAGCTTCGGCTGAAATAATTACAAAGACGTTGTCGCTGCGCCCATCACCAGGTTCGCGGTTAGTAATGCGCATCGCTGGGTCAATCCGAATTGATGCATAGCGTGACCATAATAACTGAAAGAACTCTTTTGACAGTTCTACTTTGCCTTTAACCTTAGCAACCTGAGTACTTGCCAAGCTTTCAAACACACCCGTCAAGTCTTCTAGGGTGCTCATTTGCAGCGCTTCTTGCTGAATTGCACTAGGCCTTCGCATCAGGGACTACCTCTACTAGTTTTGGTTTTTCGATCGTAAAGTCCTTTAATAATTCTTTTTCAACCGTATCTAAATCCTCCTCTTTTTTTACTTTCGGGGCTATTTTTTTAGCAGCTTCTTTCATCTTGGGAACATCAAGGCTGGCATCGCCGGCACCGAGCAGGACGGTTTCAAGCATTAATTGTTGTTCAACTAAACTGTGTCGTTCGGAGGCTGTTTGTTGTAATACTGCGTAAATTTGCTGGCCCAATGTCAGGTCAGTCTGAGCATCTTTTGAAAGACTTGAACCAAAGTGCGAGAATTCTTCAGCTTGTTTATAGCGGGCTAAAGTTTTAAAAAGTGTACTAGATAGTCTTTTTTGGCGGACAGTCTGAGCGTTACCACCGACACGTGAGACTGATAGACCGGCGTTAACTGCTGGACGGATTCCAGAACGAAATACACTCAAATCTAAGATGATTTGCCCATCGGTAATCGACATAATGCTGGTTGAAAGGTAGGCGGTAATATCATCGTTTGGTGTTAGTACAATCGGTAGTGATGTCAGGGTTTTACCATTTGATAGAAGCTTTCCAGCCCGTTCCAGAAGGCTAGAGTGTGCATAGAACATGTCGCCTGGATACGAATCGCGACCTGGGTCAACTTCTTGTAGCAATGAGAGTTGTCGATAGGCTTCAGCGTGGCTACTGAGGTCATCGTAAATGATGATGACGTCTTGGCCGCCGTACCAAAGATGTTCAGCCATGGCACAACCAGCGTAGGGTGCGAGGTATGATTGGGTTAAAGAATCAAAAATATCGGCTAGGACAACAATTGTGTGGTCCATTGCTCCCGAGTCACGTAGTCCTGCCAATAAGTTTTCAATGTCAACTTTACGTTTTCCAACCAGGACGTAAACAACGATGCGGTCAGTACCTTCTTGGTTTGCACTAAGCTGGCTCAGCACGGTACTTTTGCCTGATTTACTATCACCTAAAAAGGCGATACGCTGCCCAAGGACGACAGGAAAAAACATATCAATAGCCGTCACGCCAGTCGGGAGGTACGTATCAAGTGGACTACGGTCCATGATACCGGGAGCAGTGTTAAAGATCCCGGATGTCTCGGTTATTTTGAGGGGTCCTTTTCCGTCCAGTGGTGTTCCCATTGGGTCGACGACCCGACCAACCAGTTGTTTTCCAACCGGAATAGTCATCAAGTTTTCTTGTTGAACTGCCAAGGTGCCAATTGCCATGCGTTCAGAATCAAGATTAAACAAAATTACTTTATCACCGTATGCTTCACGCACTAGGCCACGCTGACCATCTTCAAACAATACTTTTGCTCCTAGTCTAATGCCTTCTAGGCCATGCACTTCAATCAGGAAGCTATTAACGGCCACAACTTCGCCGGTCAGGTTGTCGGCTTCAACTAATTTTTGGAATGTTTGATTATCAAACACGGCGAAGTACCTTCGGAAACTGAGCGCTTGATGCGAGTATCTGACGTCTGAACGACCAGTCGAAAACTCGGCTACCATAACGAACAACCATCCCACCCAGCAGCGTTGAATTAAATTGAAATGACACGAATACCCCAGGTGAGATATTTTGGCGACACCAAGCGACCAGGGGAAGTTTAATTGTGTTTGTAGCCGGAGCAGCCAAGGTGATTGTAATAGTGTCAGTATTTTTAGCGTAGGATTCAAGCGTTGCAATAAGAACACTTAAGCTACGGGTCGAAATTTCCGATATTTCATTCCAATCAAGGATTATTTTTCGGGCACTGGCCGAAAGAGCCGGTTGAAGGGCACCGCGCTTTTTACTAACACGCTGCATAATCGCTTCATGAGCGTACCATTTGGCATAACTTCGAACTTCGAGTGTTAACACTAATAGGTCTTGTGGTGACGCGACCATATCGGGCAGAGCGAATTGTCTAGTTTTCATTACTGATACCTTTTTTGAATTCGTCTTTATGACTTTCGAGCATCTTTGTCAGGTAGGCACTTTGGGCACCTAAATCGACGTCGTACTGCAATGTTTCAATCAGGAACGAAGTCACCGCGTCGCCTAATTTAGTATCAATTTGTGCGATAAGTCGTTCTTTTTCCAGCACTACTTCAGCCGATAATTTTGCTTTCATCTCTTGTTGGTAGGCTTCAATATCTTTTCGCCCCCCATTGATCGCGTCGTCGGCTTGAACATGCATATCGCGTAAGGCATTTTTGTACTCTTCTAGCTCATCGTTAACAATTTTACCTCCGATACTATGCAGTTGATTCGTCAGCAGGCTGGCGGTACTACCAAGATCTCGTTGCAAGACGTCAGCTGACTGATCGAGCATTAATTGGTAACGTTTGTGGGCATCAGCCAAAAGCTGTTCGCGAACAGCAGTCGGTAAATGAGTGCTATGGTCAACCACCGGCTGTTTTTTGGGCTCTTTATGCGGGTGGAAGTGGGCGTACGCATGCTGAATGGCAATCGTTACTAATCCACCGATAATAAAAGCATTAATAATAAGAAAAATTTCGAGAAATGTCATAGTTTTGTCAGCACCAAATACATTGCCGTGAACGCCGCTGCCAGAATTGCCAGCACCAGTCCGGACATTTGGATAACGTTACGGTAGACTGCCGATTGAGACAGTGGGTTACGACCGACAGAAATAATTGCGTTTCTAATCATGGCATAGATAATAATCACGACTACGAGAAGTGTTACAACGAATATACCAGCGCTGATAATAATAGGTAGGGCGCTGACACTGCGCCCCGCGAAGGCGTTGGCAATATTTTGGACAGCTGATGGGATCAAGGTCTTGTCTGGTTGTTTAAAATACGATGAAACATTTACTAGGACGGGAACTTGGCCAACCATAACCGACTGGTCTTTACCAGAATCATTTTTGATTGTTTGTTTCGAGCCACCTTCGATTGAGCCTTGAGAAATACCAACAATACGAGCATTATCGGTCGCCTTCATACCAACTCCAGAAATAGGCGAGGCGGTAATATAGTCACCACGGTTCACAACGCCGTTAATGTCAGAAACAAGGACGCTCAGCGTCCCACTGGTTGCTACTTGCACTTGATTGGCAAGGTTATTGGTCAGTGACAACGAAGAGCTGTTAGCACTAACGACGACCCCTAGCAAATTATCAGAATTTGTATGGCTAGCGGCAACAACTGCATCTGATGAATTATTTTTTAGGCTAACAATCGAATCAATCGCTAGATCGTCGGTAGTTGAATAGCTTTGTGATATAAGTGCCGCCGCACTAACGTAGCTAATTGTAATGAAAGATAGCAAAAGACTGAGTAAGCTCATAGCAACAACAAAACGCCTGCTTAACAGGTGTGGCTGCACTGAACCCGTGTCGGTAAATGTCGTTTTCATTATGATACGTGTACGTCTATTCCTCTAATGCTTTTAGTATAGCAAATTCAAGGAAAAAACTGGTAACATACTTGACATACTTTTCATACTAAAGATACAATAGATCAATGCACGACAAAAAACTATTTGGTACAGCAACGGTTGGGACGAAGGGTCAGGTGGTTATTCCGGCTGACGCTCGCGAAGCTTTTGATATTAAACCCGGAGATCGTTTGTATGTCGTCGGATCCGAAAAGGCTCAATGGATTGGCTTTTTGAAAGAGGACCAACTGCGCTCAATGGTGGAATCACTGACCGATAACATTGAACAATATCGTTCGTATCTCACTGACCAGGACAATTTAAAAAATAATTAAGGACCATATATGCATCATCATTTGACTATCAAGAGCAAGGTTATTATCATGCTTTCGGTTATGGCAAGTTTGTTTCTTGTGGCACTCGATCAAACAATTATTTCAACTGCACTCGGTAAAATTGTCGAGCAGTTTAACGCCTATGATTCACTGAGTTGGATTGTCACTGCCTACTTACTGACAACCACAATCACTGTGCCAATTGCCGGAAAACTTTCGGATATCTTTGGCCGACGCAACGTACTGCTCGTTGGCGTGGCTGTTTTCGTAGCCGGTTCCCTGATGGGTGGGATGAGTGCTACTGTTGTCCAACTCGTTCTGTGGCGTGCTTTCCAGGGTATCGGTGCCGGTATTATAACCGCCAACGCCTTTACGATTGTTGGTGATTTGTTCGCTGCTCGTGAACGTGGCCGCTGGCAGGGATTGATTGGGGCCGTTTTCGGCTTAAGTTCTGTCGTTGGTCCACTGCTTGGTGGTTTTCTGACTGATAGCCAGCACATTTTTGGTCTGACAACTGATTGGCGTTGGACATTCTTTATCAACGTGCCTATTGGCATTGCCGCATTTATATTGATCGCTATTTTTGCACCAGCATTGAAACACGAAGCGAAAACTAAAATCGACTTTCTTGGCGCTGGCTTATTAGCTATATTCCTGGGTGTCCTCATCCTGGCCGTTGATAATACCGAAACAATTTTTAAGGGATTAATTGATTCAACTGCAATCACTTTGACGACGCTACGTGTTGTTATGTATAGCATCGTCCTTTTGGCTGGAGTTGTCTTCGTTGTAGTAGAACGGCGGGTAAAGGCACCAATTCTTCCGATGGCATTCTTTAAAAATAAAAACTTTGTCCTCCTTGTTTCGGTCGCAGCATTATTTGGAGCTGCCTTCATGGGATCAATTTTATACCTGACACAGTTTAACCAGCAGGTATTTGGTGCAACGCCGACTCAATCGGGCTTAATGTTACTTCCACTTGTTGGCGGATTGATGATTACCAGTATTGCATCTGGTCAGGTCATTTCACGTATTGGTAGGTATAAAATCTTTATGCAAGTTGGATTTGTCATGGCAACGCTCGGCATGGCTGCCTTGACGACACTGAACCAAGACTCAGTTTATATGCAGGAAGCAGTCATTATGTTCTTTATGGGACTTGGTATGGGCGTTGCAATGCCGACCTTAAACTTGGCGGTACAGAACGAGTTTGAGCAAAAGCAGCTTGGTGTTGCCACGAGCGCCAACCAACTTTTCCGAAGTCTGGGATCAACTTTGGG
>JAYVYE010000155.1:0-4104 GCA_043784545.1 Candidatus Microsaccharimonas sp. | reverse complement strand
GATCAAGAGGCAATTTGATAAAACATTTCGCTAAAAAAGTTGGCTTAGTATATTTTGGTTCAGTCGACCAACACCACGACGATCACGTACTGATTCGGGGTCTTACCGTATCAACGACACACCAAGATACTCACTACGTCGTTGGTTCATTTAACGGCTATGATATTAGCCTGGTTGACCGATTTGACGTCATTAGCGACGCTTCACATAAGCCTAGCGAGCATTCGTGGCTTATTTTGCAGGTCACGCTGACGAATACATCACTCCCACACATTTTTTTAAAGCCTAAAGGTCACAGCCCAGAAGCATATAATAAGTTTTTTAGTGCTTTTCACAGTTTATCTATGGTGAATGAACTGTTTAGTTCGTCGCATAGCGTGGAATTTCACGATCGCTATGACATCTATAGTCTCGCGTCACGGGCGGTTGAATTAGAAACAATGTTTACATCGGCTGTCACAAGTACCGTAGCGGCTCGTTTTTGGCCACACGCTATAGAAATCTTTGAAGGAAATTTATACCTTTACATAACAGAGCATCGCCTCCAAGAAACGATGCTAGGTGCCACCCTCGAAGCAGCGACATGGCTTGCTTCGGTGCTTGATACAAGTAAAGACTAGTTCTTGCGCTTTTTAACTTCGTTGCGACCGAGGTTCTTCTTTGTTTCGGTGTACGTAGCGTGCTTACGTGCAATCGGGTCATACTTTTTTAGCACGATTTTTTCAGTCGTGTTTTGAGTATTTTTTGTTGTGTAATACGTACGGTGTCCAGTCAGTCCGCTGACGAGTCCGACGAGTTTGCGCTTGGTGTTCTTTTTAGCCATTGAATGGATTCCTTTAACGTGTCTTCGTGTGACAACATTGATATAACTTTCAGAGGTCAATTATAACAAACAGGCTGTTTTTTCGCAAGGAGCCAATAGCATGACTATCTATAATTCTCAAAGTTAACCGGAAAATCAAACTCTTGAGCATGAATAAGTTGAATTACGTTTTGAAGTTCGTCCTTGCTTGAGCTAGTGACGCGGACCGTATCACCCTGAATTAACCCTTTGACCTTTGGTGCTTGCTCCCGAAGAAGTGACGTAATTTGTTTCGCTTTTTCCTGCGTTAAGCCTGCGACGAAAGTAATTTCTTTGGTTGATTTAAGATTTGCGGTGATAATATCTTTTGTTAAATCGAGCGACTTGCTTGATTGATTACGTGCAGCCAGTTTCTTGCGCAAAATATCCAGAATAGTTTCTATCTGCCAATCACCTGCACCGGTTACCTTGATGCCGGTTTTATCACCAATCCATTCAATCGCGGCTGGCGTGCCTTTAAAATCAAACCGATTATCTATTTCTTTATGAGTTTGCAAGAAGACATTATTCATTTCTGATTTATCGTAAGTTGAGACTATATCGAAACTAAATGTAGGCATAGACTAATTATAACAGATTGAAGAGTCACCTTAATTATGCTAAAATCAACGTTATGTGCCGCGATAGCTCAGTTGGTAGAGCGCATCCATGGTAAGGATGAGGTCTCGGGTTCGACTCCCGATCGCGGCTCCATAACACCTTGAAAAGCAGTGTATAATCATATAGAATAGTTCAAGTGCATTAGTTTGCCGCCTTAGCTCAGTTGGTTAGAGCACCTGTTTTGTAAACAGGGGGTCCACGGTTCGAATCCGTGAGGCGGCTCCACGAAACTTCATTTATTCATACATAACATATGCTGGAATCGTGTAGTGGCAATCACAGGAGACTGTAAATCTCCCGCCGTAAGGCTCCGTAGGTTCGAGTCCTACTTCCAGCACCAAATAAAAACGACTAGCAACACGCTAGTCTTTTTTATATGCATCTAACGATCTGGGCGATTTACATCACCACACGGCGTGGTTGTTTGACTTGTTTTGGTTGGCCTTGAGGAATAATCATTTTGGCAGCACGTTCGCGCAGGTCGAGCGCCAAGATACTTTCACCGACACGCTCGTAAGCATCAGCCAAAATGCTTAAAGTCTGAGGGATTGGATCAAGTTGAATTGCGCGCTCTAATGAATCAATCATTTTACGGTCGTTACCGAGCTTTTCTTGGACCTTGGCATAGGCTATGTGACGTGAAGACAATTCATTATCAATCGCCAGTGCTTGTTCAAAGGCCAAAGCAGCCTTTTCATAAGTTTGGGTTTCGTAGTAGATTAAACCGACGTTATGCAAGCTACTGGCACTTGGCTCTAGTGATTGGGCAATTTCAAAGCACTCAATTGCTTCTTTGTACTGCTGTTGTTTAGCATACAAAATTCCCAGTCGGTTATAGGCACTTGCATTACGCTCATCAACCCGCAATATAGTTAGTAGGGCTTTTTCGGCACGCAAATACTTACGATCCTGCAAAGCCGCTTGAGCAATCGACCATAACTGGTCGAGTTTATCAGAAATTTTAGATGGAAGGTCACTAACGACCTCATTAATGGTTTGTCGCTGGAACAGTGCCCAGGCACCGATTAAGGCAATAAAGATAAGGCCTAACATTAATCTTATTATACCACACCAGAGGCTAGTTGTAACCGAACGTTACCGTTAGCTTCGATACGCTCGTATGTTTTCAGAAGAGTTTCAATTTTTTTTATGACGTCCCTATCCTGCCCATTCTTAATAGAAGATTTTAATAACTTGCCGGCGTCTGATAACATAAGGAGAGCTTGTACTCTAGTTTCTTTATATTTTAAAGCAATTTTTAAACGTTCATAAACTGTACCCTGCAAATACATTCGGGCATCTCGAACAATTTGAGCTCGTGCTTCAAATGCTTTATCATCATGAGCTAAAAATACCATCAGCGCAGGGAGACCAGCGGCAATAAATAACAGTTGGGCCTGCTTTTGGGTGTCGGAAACTTTTAGTTCAGCCAGCAAATCATTGGACTGCTTTGGCGTTACTGGCTGCATTTCAAGAAGTTGCAACCGCGATCGCACTGTTGGTAGCAATTTTGATACAGTATGAGTCAACAAAGCAAAATGCGTATTAGTGCCTGGTTCTTCTAGCAATTTCAAAAAGGCATTCTGAGCTGCTATGCTCATGCGTTCGGCGTAATCAATAATAATAAAACGAGTGCCAGTTTCAATTGTCTTAGTCATTCCATAAAGACGACGAATCATATCAACCGAAATAATACCTTTTTCAAGATCTACTTTATCTTCTTTTTCAGGTTCTATATAAATCGGCTTAATGTGAAGTGTATCAGCTATGAAGGTAATACTACTCTTGAGCCCTACTCCCGGTGGACCTGCGATAAGCAAAGACTGGGGTAAATTAGCCGCCAAGCTTTCGAGCTGCTGTCTGGTGCTTGGGTGAATATAGACAGAAGGCATAGTGATATCTTTAGTGATAATCCGGAAACTTATCAGTAAATTCTTTCGGAACAGGTGCTGTAAAAGTAACGCGCTTTGACGGAAGAATTGTAATTTCAAGACTGAAGGCGTGAAGATAAAGTCGATCGGCTTTATGCTTTCCGTAGACGCGGTCACCTGCGACTGGTGCATTTAGATATTGCATGTGGACGCGAAGTTGATGGGTGCGTCCAGTTTTGGGCCATAACTTAACCAGCGCTTGCTTGGCGTTAGAATCTACAACTTCGTAGGTAGTAATAGCCGATTTGCCATTAGAATCAACCCGGAAAGTGCTTGGAGCTGATGGGTTACGCCCTATTGGAAGATCGATAATAGCCGAAGCTACTTTTGGAATACCGTCGGTAACGGCAATGTATTCTTTTTGAACTTTACGGTCGGCAAATTGTTTCTTGAGCATGTCAGCTGCTTCATCGTGACGAGCACCGATAATGACACCACTTGTGTCACGGTCTAAACGGTGAACAATGCCTGGACGGCTTGTTTCAAGACCAAAGGTTGTATAGCGGCGAAAAAAATCTGCCACTGTAAATTCGTCGTTCAAGACTCCCTTGCTGTGTGTCAAAATACCAGTCGGTTTATTCACTACAATAACGTTGTCATCAATATAGATGATGGGAAGTTCCTGTGAACTAAAATCAGTTTGTTCTGGTGGAAGCATCGCAATATCGTCGGTTTCAAGGACATCACGTTTTGCCTGGATGATAACTTTTC
>JAYVYE010000154.1:0-2152 GCA_043784545.1 Candidatus Microsaccharimonas sp. | reverse complement strand
TCCGCCGATTAAAGGGGTTGCTGTATTAGTATTGGCAATATAAAGTTTGTTTGACCCTGTTTCGCTATACCCTGCTGAATTTCCAAGAAACACGTTGCTCGAACCCGTTAAGTTTGAAAATCCCGCGTTTTGTCCTATAGCGGTATTTGCAGTACCTGTTGTGTTTGCGTTGAGTGAACCTTGTCCGACTGCGGTGTTTGAGGTACCTATTGTATTTGCCAAAAGTGCGGCTTGCCCTAGGGCGGTGTTGTAGGCACCTGTTGTGTTATTTTGGAGTGCGGCTTGACCTATCGAGGTGTTTTGAACACCTGTTGTATTTGCATAAAGTGTGAGTTGACCTACCGCGGTATTAGCATATCCTATTGTATTTGTGTTAAGTGCGGCTTGCCCTAGGGCGGTGTTTTGGGTACCGATTGTATTAGCATTAAGTGAGTTTACACCTACGGCAGTATTTTGAACACCTGTTGTATTTGCATAAAGTGCGGCTTGACCTACAGCGGTGTTGTAATTTCCTGTTGTGTTCGCAAAAAGTGCGGATTGTCCTACGGCTGTGTTTTGAGTACCTGTTGTATTGTAATAGAGTGCATTTTGTCCTAAAGCAGTATTTTGAGTACCTATTGTATTCGCGTTAAGTGCGGCTTGTCCTACGGCGGTATTGTAGGCACCTGTTGTATTCGCAAAAAGTGCGGCTTGTCCTAGGGCTGTGTTTTGAGTACCTGTTGTATTGTTATAGAGTGCATTTTGTCCTAAAGCGGCGTTTTGGGTACCAATAATATTTGCGCTAAGTGAGTTTTGTCCAACCGCTGTGTTGCTAGCGCCCGTTGTGTTTGCGTAAAGTGCGTTAGTTCCAACGGCTGTGTTGTAACTTCCAGTTGTGTTTGATAGGAGTGAAGCCTGTCCTACGGCTGTGTTTTGAGTACCTGCTGTATTTGCGTAAAGTGCGGCTTGTCCTATAGCGGTGTTGTTAGCACCTGTTGTGTCGTTTTGAAGTGCGGCTGCGCCTATTGCGGTATTTTGAATACCTGTTGTATTTGCTAGAAGTGCATTTTGTCCTACAGCGGTATTTTGAGTACCTATTGTATTTGCGTTGAGTGCGGCTTGACCTATGGCTGTGTTTTGAGTACCTGTTGTGTTTGATTGGAGTGAGTTTACTCCTACTGCGGTGTTGCTAGTACCTACTGTATTCGCTGCAAGTGAGTTCATTCCTACGGCAGTATTTTGAATGCCTGTTGTATTTGCTTGAAGTGCGGCTGCGCCTATTGCGGTATTTTGGATACCTATTGTATTGCTATAAAGTGAACTTGTGCCTATGGCTGTGTTGTTCACTCCAGTTGTATTCGAGGTAAGTGCTACTACGCCTACGGCGGTGTTGTAAGAACCTGTGGTATTAACACCTAGAGCACTTGCTCCAATAGCAGTATTTTGGATACCTATTGTATTCAAGTTAAGTGAGTTTTGTCCGACTGCGGTGTTGTTAATACCTGTTGTATTTGTGAAAAGCGAGGCTTGTCCTACCGCAGTATTGTTGACTCCGATAGTGTTGTTTTGAAGTGTGCTAGTTCCTACGGCGGTATTATTTACGCCTATTGTGTTTGCGTTAAGTGCGGCTTGCCCTAGGGCGGTATTTGCAGCACCTGTTGTATTTGAGAGAAGTGAGTTTTGTCCTACTGCGGTGTTGTAATTTCCTGTTGTATTTGCTTGGAGTGCGTTTTGTCCTACTGCGGTATTTAAGGTACCGATTGTATTTGAGAGAAGCGAGTTTTGTCCTAGTGCTGTGTTTTGGGTACCGATTGTATTGTTATAGAGTGCACTTACACCTGCTGCTGTGTTGTAACTACCAGTTGTATTATATTGGAGTGCGCTCACGCCTACGGCTAAGTTTTGGGTACCAATAGTATTTAATTGGAGTGCGCTCACGCCTACAGCGGTGTTGAAGGCACCTGTTGTATTAGATTTCAGCGTGTTAGGTCCAACAGCGGTATTGTTAGTACCTGTCGTATTTGACGAAAGCGCGGTTAGATCAGCAGAAACGGCAAGGTTTGTGGATACTGCACCAAGTCCTAAAGTATTTGAACCTTTATTGGTGAACGAAGTGAGGTCTTTGTTGGTGAGAACATCAGTAGTTGCGCGACCAACTAGAGTGTCGTTAGAT
>JAYVYE010000153.1:0-1983 GCA_043784545.1 Candidatus Microsaccharimonas sp. | reverse complement strand
ATCCTTAGAGAACTTGTCGAGGAAACTATCGCCAAGTCTCACCGAGAATGGAGGTCAATTCCCGAGACTGCGGTTCTGGTTCTCAAGGCGATTGAGGATTACGGGGTGGGAAAGTGACCTTATTCTTCTCAGGAATTCTTCTCGGCTTCCTAATCCGTCACGTTGCGGGATTGTGGGTTGGTAAATGATTCAGTTTGCAGACCAATTCTTCGGGCCGAACTTCCCCCAGGCTAAATGCAAAGATATAACGGACAAGGATATGTTTTACCCCGAAGGGGGAGAGGGGCTTGATGAAGCATTACGTCCCCTTCTTGAGATGTGCGGGAGTTGTCCTCACAAAGTTGCTTGCCTAGAGTTCGCATTAGGTAAGAACGACCTCGAAGGAATCTGGGGCGGCACGACCCCTGGAATGAGGCGGGAGATTCTTCGCAAGAAGAATCTGGGTAAAGGTAAGGGCGCGACGATTAGAACTTCTCGGACTCGGATTGAGATTGTGGTAAAAAAGAAGAAGGAAGGACTCAGTAACCCCCTAATCGGAGAGTTGTTGGGAATTGATGAGTCGTCGGTGCGACATATTCTAAAACTGGCTAAAGAGAGGAAATTATTATGAGGGAGATTAATGAAACGAAAGCGGTACGTTTTTGTGCTTACCATATCCACCATATCCACCATACTGCTTTCTTTGGTATTCCTAAATCACCATCGGAATATCCCCCATCGGAATATCCAATCAAAGGTTGTTATTTCTGCGACCAAAGTCCACCTCAAGACGGCATGGACGAAAAATGACAGTCGAGAACTCGCCAAGGAATACGCGTGGGCTGGCTTCGGTTGGAAAGGAAGGGAATGGGGATGTATTAAAGAACTCTGGTGGCGAGAATCCAGGTGGGATTTCCGCGCCGACAACTCTAAATCCACGGCTTACGGCCTTGCACAATTACTCGGTGAGAAAAGCACTTCTCCTCAAGTACAAGTCCTCAAGGGGTATAGATACATCGAACAACGTTTTGCTACGCCTTGTAAAGCCCTTGGATTTCACAACCGTCACGGATATTACTGATGACGACCCTAGACCCTAGAGAGATAGCCTTTCGCCACTTCTGGGATAGGTATCCTCTCAAACTGGCAATCGCAGAATCTAGGGTGGCATTTGCCAATGCCTTGAAAATAACGGACGCCGCGACAATTATCATGGGGGCGCAACGCTTCGCCCAAGACCCAAATAGGAGTCCTGAGTACACGCCATATCCTGCAAAGTGGCTTAATGGGCAAAGGTGGCTTGACGGCAGCCTACCCCCCAGAACCTTCTCACCCCAGGAATCCGCCCAGGTAGATAAAGAGAGGGCTAAGGTCGCAAATGAGAGGGAGAGGGCTAAGTCAGACCAGATTGCCAAGGAATTTGCCGAGGCAAAGGCTAGAGCCGTGCCTTTAGACCCAATCCTTAAAAAGTCCACGCTTGACTTAATCCAGCGTAATCTGTACCATGAAGTCCAACCTTAGAGTTGGGGAGAGTACAATGCCTGAGACTTTTGTGCCACCAGAGTTAATTTCATTCGGAGATACCGTCATAATGGACGACAAATACTGGGAAGTGAAGTCCTGCGAGATGGACGAACATGAAACTTGCGACCTTTATCTGGTGGACAAAGAGGGCAATTCGGTTCATAAGATTGTGACCGAGCCAATCTGCGTTATAGTGTGACCCTGACGAAAGGTAAGTGATGGCTAAAGTTACATCTTTTCTTGCGTGTAGCAAGTGCGGAGGTACCGTCTATGGTGCAGGAGAGACCGAAGAAGAGGCTACATCGCAGGGTGAGGAAAGATTTGAGACTCATCGTAAATGGCATGAAGCAAATGACAGCAAAGTGAATCTAACTTGACCAACCCAAAGGGAACCGCTTTCGCTACCGCCGTATTGAGATACCTTCGCTCGCGTAAAGTTGGTGCGGAGAAGTTGACTCAAGCGGGAAGTAACGACGAAGG
>JAYVYE010000152.1:0-2341 GCA_043784545.1 Candidatus Microsaccharimonas sp. | reverse complement strand
ATTGAGTTTAAGATTGCCACACAGCAAGACCAGTCCGTGTATGAGCAGCAAGCTACGACGGGGGGCCATATAAGTGCGTGGTCAAGATTACGCAAAAGTCCTGTATTCCAACCATTAAGGCCTCTATACGCCCAGCTAAAGCCAATAGCCAAAACAGCACTTCATACTATTCGTAATGCAGATACAAAAAAATATGAATCAGCTAAAATTTTATCAGGTGACACAGTACTTGTGTTGAGCGGTGACTGGTCCGATGCAAGCTTTGCGCACTTGCTAACAGAAAAGAAAAAAGAGCAAAGTTTTCGCATTGTTCAAATTATATATGATATGTTGCCAGCATTGTATCCAGGCTATTTTGTGCAAGGCATGCCTACGCAGTTTTCAAGCTATATGATAAAAATGCTACCTGAAAGCGACAAGATATTAGCCATATCTGAGTCAACAAAACAAGATATTATTAAGTTTAGTAAAGATAAAAAATTAGGTGATTTAGACATAGATGTATTTAGGCTGGGTGATGACTTTGCTGAATCAATTGCTACAAAGCCAAATTTCATTGAAGGTAAGTTTCTTTTAAGTGTCGGTACTGTTGAAGCACGAAAAAATCATCAACTCATTTATTACGCATACAGAGACGCCATAAATAGGGGTATAAATCTACCACCAATTGTGATTGCGGGAAAAAAGGGGTGGCTTGTAGATGATTTGATTTACTTAATTACTAATGACCCCGTCATCAGTAAAAAATTTATATTTGTACAACCTACTGACAAAGAGCTGGCTTGGTTGTACCAGAATTGCTTATTCACGTTATTCCCTTCATTTTATGAAGGCTGGGGTTTACCTGTTGCGGAGTCATTATTTAATGGAAAACTATGCTTAAGTTCAAATTCTTCGTCAATGCCAGAAATTTCAGGAGAACTAATAGATTACTATTCCCCAGACGATCCAATGGGACTCTTGGACAAAATACTACTGTATGTAAATAATAGTGATCTACTCGAAGCGAAACAAAAAGCCATAAGGTCTAAATACAAACCTACATCGTGGGACGATTCTTTTGAGGTCGTTCGGAAAGCAATCGACCAATAACCGTAGGGTTAACCGGTATACCCTTAAAATAGGTTATTGAATTTTTAGGTTCAAAGTAATACCATTCAGTCCCATCCAGTTTTGCCCCTCCACTAGTGGCGTAAAGCTTTCTGTCAGAGATCCAGCTGTGGGTGGGGTTTTTATCCAGAATTCAAATGAACCTGTCTGTCCGGGCGCTACTGTGTATTCGTGAATAATAGCCGAACGGTTACACCCTAACCAGCTTGTATCGCAAATAGTACTTATCCTATCTCTGCTGCTGCTTGTTCCAAGCGATGTCGGATTTTGACCAAGTTTATTCCAGACAATGGTGCCTGTATTTTTTATTTCGGCAGCGATGTAGTATCGAGTATTGAGTTTCAAGTTATTACTATCCACCATCGTGGTCTTTGAGTCGTCAGTATATATAGACTGTTTTCCGGCAGTCCACGTATAGGGGGTTACCCCAAGACTGAAAACAGCACTCGGTGATTGCAGCCAAGCTTTGCCTTCTACTACTGGAAGATAACTCTCAGTATACGAGCCTGTGCTTGGTGCTGTAACCCAGAACTCGAATGAACCAATCTGACCTGGGGCTACAGTATATTCTTTAAGGCTCGCAATACGATTACAGCCAGGACTCGAATTGATCCAGGTTGGGTCACAGAAAGGGCTTGCTCTATCCCTAGAGTCCGAAGTACCAAGATTAACAGGATTAGACCCGTTACTTGTCCATGTGATATTACCTGTATTTTTTAATGTTACTACTAAATAATATCGTTCTTTTGTTGCTAGGGTGCCCATGCTGACGGGCAAGGTTTTGCTTGAGTCATAGTATGCACTTTGACTTACGGTTGACCACGTGTACCTAGTTGTTGTTGATCCAAACCAACTCGTAAAGTAGAGGTAAAAGTTACGATTTCCATATGCACCACATTGGGGTGCGGAACCCCAGCCTGCGGCGATAGCTGCAGAATTCGGTTGGTAAGGGGTATAATTATATAAAGCTTGGGTAGCTTTATTTTGAATATTAACTGTAGTCCCTCCGCAGTATTGTATATCTGCTCTGTCGCCGTAACGCCCGAAGTAACGTGCGTTGGTATTGTCGTAAGGTCCAGGATTGTAGTAAATAGTATTGTTACCAAGAAGGTATGGTGTCGACCACGTACTACTACTGTCCATAATTGCTCTAAACATTTTTGCCGACCAACGTATTTGGTTTGTTAGGCCAAAGTATTGTGAATCACAGACACCCGGTGTACTATCAGAG
>JAYVYE010000151.1:0-13674 GCA_043784545.1 Candidatus Microsaccharimonas sp. | reverse complement strand
TTCTAACCTCGTAGATAATCCCCCGCCAAGCATAAGCACTATGTGAAAACATGGTGTTTTTGTTTTGCTATAATATAAGGTAACAGAAAACGCACTATTTTAACTATAAGGAATCTTAAATGTTTCAAGTATCATCTGCTTTTAGTGGATTTTCAGTAAAGAGCGCTCAAGAAGCTCGCGAATTTTATAGCGAGACGCTCGGATTTAAAATCACTAAACACGGTTATGGCACAAGAGTGCATTTGCCTGGGGATAAGTATGTTTTCTTTTACCCTAAAGGTGCGGGTCACGAGCCAGCTACATATAGTATGTTGAATCTGGTGGTTGATGACATAGATGCGGCTGTTGATGAATTAAAAAAACGAGGTGTTGAATTTGACCAGGGTAAATATACTGATGAAAAAGGTGTCCAGCGGGGATTTGAAAAGGGCCTCGGTCATGATCAGGCGTGGTTCAAAGATCCTTCGGGTAATATAATCTCTATTATTCGGGAAGATGACAGAACTTAATTTTACTGCGTTTTACTTCTAGCCTCGTAGACAATCCTGCGCCAAGTATAAGCACTATGTGAAAGCATGGTGTTTTTGTTTGGCGTATACTTATGTCAGTAGAAAACATCAAAGGAGATTGAAATGGTAAGTGGAAAAGGTACAAAAGATGAACCTTGGAAATTAATGACACCGCCACTAAGTTCTGAATACGAAATGTACCTGGACGAAAAAGATGATAAGGCAGTTATTGTGTGTGTCGTTGGCAAAACCACCTTGCTTTATGACCGCCGTGCAATCGATGATCTACACAATATGCTAAAAAAGCATGGTGATTGGATAGAGCTAGGTAGTGCTGATGAGCAAAAACCGGTCAAAGATGGAACCGTCGAAGCATGGGGCCGCTCCATAACAAACCCTGTTGGTGGCTGGTACGGACTCAAGAAAGGGCTGCGTGGTCGTTTCGGTATGTATATGCCACCGCTTCTTGAAGCACTTGGTTTGGCTGAGGTTGAACACAACCCCCGCGGAAATCGTATGAGAGCTAAGTCCTAGTACATTCTCTTTCTAATATCGTAGATAATCCCCCGCCGAGCATAAACACTATACGCGAGTATGGTGTTTTTGTTTACTGTTGTTCTTGCCGCCCCCACAATACAATTTTTAGATAAAGCATATTGATGCATAGATGCGAACGTGCTATCGTGCTGATAGGAGATGTATCAACTATGCGTACAACAATAACTATTAACGACAAACTATTTCGCATCCTAAAGATGCGCGCAGCTGAGAGTGACAAGAGTGTGTCTCGGTTGGTTGAAGATGCTATCAAATACCAAGTGCTTGAAGATTTTGAAGATATAGAGGATGCAGTAAAACGTGAACATGAATCTGCTCACTCTTTTGATGATCTTGTGAAGCAATTCAAGACCGAAGGCCTACTATAAGCACTGCACAGGCACTATGTATAAAATACTTTACAAAAAGTCTGTTGAAAAAGACCTAAGAAAATTAGCAATCACCCAACGCAGGATCATCATAATGAAGATTCAAGCACTTGCTGCTAACCTTCACCCAACCGGTGTCACTAAGTTGCGTGGTTCCTCTGATTTATTTCGCATCCGACATGCAGATTACCGAATTATCTATCAAACAAACGATGATCAACTAATCATTATGGTTGTTAAAGTTGGTCATAGACGTGAAGTCTATCGAGATTTTTGAGGTCATTAGTCGATACGCATATTACTTTTTGCCTCGTCAGTAATCCCATAAAAAGCATAAGCACTATTCGAAAGCAAAGTGTTTTTGTTTTCCTATCAAAATATACCTACCGTGCAGGGAGTTTGGTTCAGGCCCTATTCCTTAATGAAGTCCGCAGCGATCATCCACTTCTCGCGCATACGAAACGCGGGTATGGTGCCACGGATTGCTTTGTTTATCGCCACATTCCCCGGTATGCTGTTCGCCTTTGCCCAGGCGGAGACAGTTATAATTTTCGGAGATGATAGTAGAGTAATGCGTTTATACAGGGATTCGATCAACAAGCTCGCAATAATTTCAGTGAAGCCATCAAATTTACCTGTAATTCTATATGAATCAAAAGCGGGATAATAGCTCGTATGCTTGCTCTTGTTTTGGATGATCACGGGTGGGAATCCTAGCACCATCAGCTGCTGATTGATCAGCACACGACCAAGTCGTCCATTGCCATCGTTGAATGGATGTATAGTTTCAAACTCGGCATGAAACCAGCCAATTTTATCAAGAAAATAACGATTATTTTGTTTGCCGTAGTCTGCAACCAGTTGTTCGACGAGTCGCTCTACAAAATCGGGATTGGCGCCAACATGAGCACCTATGCGAACCCATTCTGGACCACTACGGAACCGCCCAGCCCACCTATCCTTTATGCCAGTAAGAAGTGTTTTATGAAAGTCTAAGATGGATTTAACAGTGACCGGTTTGTCTGGATTACTAAGCAAAGTCTCGGTAATTTTGGCTAAATTTTTAGCCTCATAGATCTCACGGATATCATGATCATTTTTGATTGAGTCTCGAAGTAGGATATCTTCGGTCTCCTTGAGGGATAAGGTCGAGTTCTCTATGGCATTGCTGTTATAGACCATCTCTGCTATCTCTGCGATAGCAATTTCACGAACAGCTTCGGGTTTGCTTTTAGTAAGGTTATTATACTGCTCAGTTAGAGTAAGTATACGATCTTTGGTGATCTTATTAATCATAGTAACAATTATAGCATACTTTACGTGAAAAATTGTAAATATATAGGTATTTTCACGTAAAGTGAAAAGATTCGATCAAAAAGGTACGTAGAAGACGCTCAACTTGAGTTGGGGCAAAAAGCTACTATACAATTACCCACTCCTGAACCAAAACAAAATCACAACAGAATTCAAGATCTGCTACGACAATTACAGCAAGCTGGTGCCTATAAGGATATTAAAGATCCAGTTGCCTGGCAGCGCGAGAGTCGAAAAGACCGTTCTCTACCAGGAAGGGAATAACTGAAATGGTTATTCTTGATACGAATGTATTCATCTATCTCACAAATGGTACACTTGCTCGTAAGTTAGTTGCTAAAATCGACATTGCCCATGCCAGTATCACTAAAATTGAGGCATTGGGGTTTTCGAGCATTCCTGCTAACGAGCTATTATTGCTTGATGCATTATTTGGTGAATCCTACACTCTTGAGCTTACCGAGTCTATCGTTAATCATGCCGTTAAGCTTCGTCAGGCAAGGCGAATGAGCCTGGGTGATGCAATTATAGCGGCTACAGCACTTGAGCATGACCTTGATCTATGGACTGCGAATGGAGACGACTTTCGTCATATTGAAGATCTAAAGCTCGTCAACCCTTTGCTGTAGCCTCCTAGATAATCCCCCGCCAAAGAAAGAGAGCCCCTCTGTATCCGGACTCTTTTCTTTTGACCAAGGTTATTATTTCTGCTCATGATATACTAAAATCACGATGAAACCCGAAGATGAAAAGCAGAATTATTGGGATACCCCCACCGATGATCAAGCGCCGCAAAACGTTCCTGAAGTCGTTTCTGAAAAAGTAAACGCTGATGAGAACATTGTAACTTGGACAGCACAAGAGTATGTCCACCTCGATAAGTCCCCTGTTTGGTTCGTTATTTTTGTACTTGTTGTTTTAGGACTTATCTCGATAGATATCTTTGTATTAAAATCTTGGACATTTTCTGCCCTTGTTATAGTCATGGCGATTGCGGTGATTATTTACACCCGCCGTCCACCGCGTATGCTGACCTATGGACTTAGCGGTCAACAGGGGTTGTATGTCGGTGAACGGCTGTATCATTTTGAAGAATTCAAAGCTTTTGGGTTGATAAAAGACGGCGAACATAACTCGATTATGCTTATACCGACAAAGCGATTTTCACCTGGTGTGTCTGTGTATTTCCCAGAAGATGCCGGTGAAGAGATCGTCGATATCCTGGGGCAACGTCTTCCAATGGAAAACTTGAAGCTTGATGTGATTGATATTGTCGTCCGCAAACTTCGCCTTTAAAGACTCTATTTGCACTCAATCACATTGGCCAGAGACGTTTTACTGTGGTACAATACCCTTTGTTCGTCACGTTAGTAACGAAAGCACCTTCTAGTTACAAAGCTATAACTCGTTGTTTTTATGACAACGGGTTATATGTATGCACCTGTAGCTCAGCTGGATAGAGCGCTGCCTTGCGGAGGCAGAGGTCGTAGGTTCAAATCCTGCCAGGTGTACCAACATTATTAAAAGATCGTTACTAAAAAGTAACGATCTTTTATTTTACAAGTCCGGCAATAAGACTGACTGTCGTTGCCACTATCACTGCTCCAAACAAATATGATAATAACGCGTGACGGAAGACGGCTATGCGGAATTCAGTTGTTCTAATATTAGTATCTGAAACTTGGAATGTCATACCGATGGTAAATGAAAAATAGATAAAATCAGCAAACGAAGGTTGTTTGTCATCCAGGAAATCGACTGATCGGCTTTCTGGCGCCGAATAATAAAGCCGTGCATAACGAAGTGCGTAGATAGTGTGAACTAACACCCACGCCAGGACAACGCTTGCGATACTGAGCGACGTTAAAAATGTTCTTTCGATACCATTTGTCGTAGAATTAACTTCTGACAGTCCAAAAGCTATGGCAGCCAGGCTCGCAACGCTGGCGAGTATCAGGATAATATCGGCTCCGGCCCGCGTCGGGTCTTCTCGTTGAGCGTATCGTGCAGTTTGCTGGTGCCCCATTGGCCAGATAGTCAGCCAAATTGAAATGATTAAAAACAGCGCTCCGGCGTCCCAACCAAACATAGACGAAAGCTTCCCCGCCCCCATATTGTAGGTAGTTATTCCAACTATAATCCCGATAGTTGCGGCGATGATCAGCCGTAACACTGCAATGCCTTTTCTATTGGTTGATTGTGTCATATGGTTTTATCATAGCAAACTTGGGCCTACTCTGGTGATAAGTCACCTAGGCCTCTGTTACAATAGAGCTTCTGGAGAGGTGCAAGAGTGGTTTAATTGGCTTGTCTCGAAAACAAGTGTGCCGCAAGGCACCGGGGGTTCGAATCCCCCCCTCTCCGCCACGACGGTGTATTATAAACCTATGCAAAATTCTATTTTTACCAAAATTATCAACGGCGAAATACCATCACATAAAATTTATGAGGATGAAGCTGTTTTTGCCTTTTTAGATATCCGTCCAATCACGACTGGCCACACGCTGGTAGTTCCGAAGAAACAAATTGAATTTATCTGGGATATGGACGACGCAGATTACGCGAAATTAACCGCTGTGGTCAAAAAAATAGCCCTACATATTCGTGAAACACTCGGCGTACCGTATGTCGGTGAACAAATTATTGGGGTTGATGTGCCTCATGCCCATGTTCACCTTATTCCTTTTACGCACCCCATTGAATACCACCAAGAAGCTGACCAATCCGGTGAACCAGATCACGCCGCGCTGGCTAGAACGGCTGAATTACTCTCGTTTTGATGCAGTTCTTGAATACGGTGATACAGTCCTAGATTTGCTATGGTATCGGCAAATTGCCATTTAAATAAACCGATCGCCTCTTGTGAGGTTTCTGGAACGCCTATTCGGCCAAGGTTTTGAAGATCTGAAAAATAAATTTTCGAAACCCCATTCTCCATATGAATGGAGCTTCGTGTTGCACCACCGGATGCTTCAAACCTACGATGTTCAATTGCTAATCGTACGCCGGTTCCCATTACCGAGATAATAAAGCGGTCGTACTCGGCTTCGGTGTGACGGTTCCAGGATACTTGTGATATTTCACCAGTATCAATAGTTTGAGACAGGTGTTTATTAACTTCGGGCTTCCACCCACCAACTGCGTGGGCGCCATCGAGTAACTCCTTGGCTTTTAGGGCAAGGCGCCGTTCTTTTTTTGGGATGTTTATATTTTGAAATACACCCTGATAATAAAATGTATCAGTCATGATTATTCTCAAAATAGCACTACCGGTTTGTAAAACAAGCCTGAAGGCAGCCTATTCGTTACCTGTTAGAATAGCTTCATGTCATTACACATTTTAGCCGTCGGCAGAAAGCACGAATCTTGGGTAGCCGATGGGATAGAGCGCTATCAGAAGCGTCTAAAGGCACCTTTTTCGCTCGAATGGATACTTATGGCCCATTCGTCATTTGATGGCCTTAAAGCCCGTCAGGATGAGTCAGAACGGATACTTTCGCGGGTTACTGCTTATGATTTTGTTATCTTGTTGGATGAGCGAGGCAAAAGCTTTGATTCGCCCACATTGGCAAGTGTTTTGGAAGGTCAATTGGACCATTCTCAAAAAATACTAATTATTATTGGCGGAGCGTTTGGTGTAACAGATGAACTGCGTAACAAAGCAGCTATTGTTTGGTCATTATCGCCCTTGGTGTTTCCGCACCAGCTCGTCCGGCTTATGTTAACCGAGCAACTGTACAGAGCGCAGCAAATTGTAATTGGTGGATCGTATCACCATGAGTAGACTTTATGTAAAGTCAGATACCCCGATTGTTGTATTCCGTTTAATATATCGCGCTACGGCAGTGCTAGCTAGTATGTGACTGGCAGCTTATTGACAAAAAGTAAAGCTTATGCTATCATTCAAGGAGTAAACCAAAAAAATAAACATGAATAGCTTTGTAAACCCAATAACACTCGCCTTCACCGTCGCTACAGCCTTCGGTGTTTTAGCGCACGACACGCAACTTGACCAAATGACAGCGATTGCTGTTACTGCCCCAGCTGCCTTGGCGATATATGCAGTAGCTGACGCCAGCAAATCGAGTGAGCACTTGCACGTTGAGAAAATTTCGATGAACCGCCAATTAAGCGCATTTCGCATTAATGTACCACGGACGCAAGCTCGTGACGATGATCGTCGCTATATTATTTCTAAAAAAGTAGTCCTTGGCAGCGATACGAATTCGCTGTGGCCTTCTGTCTAGGTTATTTAAGAATTTCTAGTTCGTGCTCTAGTCGTAAAACAACGGCTTTTTTCTCTTCTAGTTGTTTTTTCGTTTCTTCTACTAGTGCTGCCGGAGCCTTTTGAAGGTAATTGACGTTTTTAAGTCGTCCAGCTAAAGCCTGGATGTCGTGATGAGTTGTTGCCAAGCGCTCTTCGAGTTTAATCTGATGTTCAGCCAGCGTTTCTGTCGAGACATCAAGCCAAGCATCGCGACCACTTACCGCTAGGCGGAGGCCTTTCGGCTGATCGGGACTGATGACATCGTGAAGTTTCGCTAAACGTTTAATGAGATTTTTATTATCTTGGATCAAACTATCTTGTAGGTACAGTAACGTATATTTCTCGTTACCAGGAAGGGAGGTGATGACAAAACGAGCTTCATTTACGAGTTGTTGTACCTGGCCAAATTCAGCCGCCGCGATATCGTTGAAGGGCAGGGTTGCGGGCCACGACTCGCTGACAAGCAGGCTATCGTGCCATTGAAGCGTTTGCCAGATAGTTTCGGTTACGAATGGTGCAAACGGATGCGCCAGCTTAAGACATGTGTCGATTACCCAGGCTAGTAAGTCGGGGTTATCCTGGTCTTTTGAGGCCTCAATGTACCAGTCGGCAACACTATCCCAGATAGCGTGATACATGGCATCACTCGCCTCGGCGAAACGATACTTGTCCAGGGTACGTTCGATGTTCTGTTTTGCTGTGTTGAGTTCGCTTATTATCCAATGATCGGCAAGGGATTTCGCCTCTGGTGCGCCAGGCTGGTAGTTCTCTCCGAGTTTGTTTTCGATAAAACGAGCGATATTCCACAACTTATTACAGAAATTCCGTCCCGCGACAATGCGATCGGTGCTGAAAGCTTGGTTTTGACCAGGACTACGGCTGGCAATTAGCCCAAGGCGCAGGGCGTCGGATCCATAGGCGGCAATCGATTCCATCGGGTTAATGACGTTACCTTTACTTTTACTCATTTTTTGAGCATGTTCGTCGAGCACCATACCATGGAGGTAGACGTCTTTGAACGGTACTGTATCGGTAATATAAAGTCCGAGCATTATCATGCGTGCAATCCAGCGGTCTAATAGATCGGTACCAGTTTCCATCAAGCTCGTAGGATAGAAACGGGCCAGATCGCCATTAGTGGTTACGTCGGTGGTAATAAATGGCCACTGGCCACTGCTGAACCAGGTGTCAAAGGTATCCTCTTCCCTGTTATAGGTCTTGCCGTCCACTTCGATTGTTTTTTCGTCGACACGTTCATCAAATATCCAATCTTCGTCATCAGCCACGTTTTGAAAAGCCGGAATCGGTATGCCCCAGGGAATTTGGCGTGATAAGTTCCAGTCATGGACGTTTTTTAAGTATTGCTTGAGAATTTGCTGACGATTTGCTGGGTAAAAATTAATTTCATTATTTTCAAGTGCTTCTAAAGCACGTTTAGCAAGCGGTTCAATGTTCAGGAACCACTGCTCTTTGATAAGGGGTTGGATTGGAAGACCACTCTTGTAATCGTAGTCAACAGTGTGTTCGATTGGTTCTTCTTGACGGATAAGTTCTTCGGCCGCTAAAGCAGCTAGCGTCTTGGCCCGGGCTGCTTCACTAGTAAGTCCTACAAACTGACTGGGGACATTTATCATGGTGCCGTCGAAGTCGATAACTTGGATACGCTCTAGGTTGTGGCGCTTCCCTACCTCAAAGTCGTTTGCGTCGTGAGCCGGAGTAATTTTGACTGCTCCAGTTCCAAAATTGACATCAACATAATCGTCAGCGATGACGGGTATTTCCCTTCCAGTAAGGGGCAGTAATACGTGTGAACCAATTAAGTGCTTGTAGCGTTCATCGTTCGGATTAACAGCGACAGCTGTGTCTCCAAAAAGAGTTTCAGGACGAGTGGTGGCGATAATAATTTCACCAATCTTGTCAATAAGTGGATATGCAATATGCCAGAGCATACCCTTCTCTTGCTTGTGATCAACCTCTATATCAGCATAGCTAGTTTGATATTTTGTGCTGTAGTTAACAATTCGTTCACCTCTGTAGATGAGGCCTTCATCCCATAATTTTTTGAAGGTCGTATTGACGGTTTTTATTACTTTTTCATCAAGCGTGAAAACTAGATCGTCCCACGACGCACTTACGCCGATGGCGCGTAGCTGGAGTTCCATGTTGCCGCGCTCTTTTTCAACAAAGCTCCACACTTGGCTATAGAGTTGTTCGCGGCTAAAATCAAAACGACTTAGACCCTTTTTTTCAAGTTCTTTGGCAAAAACAACCCAAGTTTCAAAACCGGCGTGGTCGGCACCTGGAATATAAATTGTGTCAAAACCTTGCATCCGTTTATAGCGAACAATAATATCTTTAAGGCCCATATCCAGGGCGTGTCCAATGTGAAGGTTTCCGTTGGCATTAGGGGGTGGCATAACTGTACTGAACGGCTCACCTTTACAGGAGGGCTTAAAAGCGCCACTCTTTTCCCAGAGGGCGTATATATTTGGCTCATATTCGCTTGGTTCGTAAGCTTTTGCCAGCTTCACTGCTTCTCCTTATTACACGTGAAATGATTACTTTTATTTAAGAATTCACGTGAATGTCTCTAGTTTTTAATTATACCATAACCCCCGTTGTATAATGAGTTATATGATTGAACTTCAGAAGTGTAACGACAAAAAACAATGGGATGAATATATCCTTGAACACGGCGGCCATCCTTTACAGCTTTGGGGCTGGGGGCAAGTCAAGGCCGGACATGGCTGGGTTGCTGAACGCGTCTTTGCCACTGATGCCGATAATGATGACATGATTGTGGGTGCGGCCCAGATTCTCGTGCGACGACTCCCCTTTCCATTTCGTTCTTTTGCCTATATTCCGAGAGGGCCAATTGTGGCGGCTTCCGTTCAAGATGAATTCCTCGAAAGCCTGGCAACTCTCGTCAAGCGTGACCACCGTTCGGTGGTTTTATCAATTGAACCAGATAGCTTTGAATTTGATCCACCCGAGGGTTGGAGAAAAACCCAGAATAAAATTTTATCGCCAGAAACGATCCTTTTAAACCTTCAAAAAAGTGAAAGTGACTTATTGGCAGACATGGTTAAAAAAACCAGACAGTATATTCGAAAATCTGCCGCTGAAGGCATTGCTATTAAACAAGTTCGAACTAGGGATGAGCTAGAGGATTGTTTGCATATTTACCGACAAACAGCTCATCGTGCTAAGTTTAACCTTCATCAAAATCAGTATTATTTAGATGTTTTTCAACTTATGGGTGATCACTCCCCTGTTTTCGCGGCGTACCTCGATGAAAAGCCAATTGCTTTTCTGTGGATGGGTATTAGTGCTGACACGGCATATGAAATGTACGGCGGTATGAATGAAGATGGACAAAGATTACGGGCAAATTATGCTTTAAAGTGGCACGTTATTCGAAAAACAAAAGAATGGGGTCTATCGAGCTATGATTTTGGTGGCTTAGTAGTTGGCGGTGTATCACTCTTTAAACAGGGGTGGTGTTCGGTCGAAACGACTTTTGCTGGAACGTTTGATAAGCCACTCTCCCCGCTTTATATTGTGTGGAGCAAGGGATTACCTAAAGCGAAAGCCATCGTCCAGCGCTTTCGTCGATAAAGGTTATTATTTAACATAAAAATTAGAATATGTCAACACAAAGTAAGCCAAAAAACGTAGCCAGTTATGACCAAACAGTTTTAGCCATTGAAAGACTTGGAATCACCTCGAGGTCGAGTGGGGATGTGGCTTGATTTTTTTTCGCATAGAAATAACCAAGCGCGCCTATCATCGCGGCGTTATCAGTACAGAGCTTAATCGGGGCATATTCGATTGAAAGCGGGAGGCGGTTTGAAAGCTGTAGCCTTAATTCAAGATTAGCGGCCACACCCCCAGCTATAACAACGGAAGCAGGGGAGTAGTCTTTAAAAGCAGACTCGGCTTTGTCAACCAATGTTTCAATTGCGATCCGCTGGAAGCTGGCAGCAAAGTTTGCCACCTGCACCTCATTTAAGAGCGCTGCAAGCTCACGTGAAGGAAAAGATGTTTCAACACCCACCTCGCGCTGAACGGCTCGTAGAACGGCCGTTTTAAGTCCGGAAAAACTAAAGTCATATTTGCCTTGCAGACGCGCTTTTGGAAACGTATAGGCGCTGGAATCGCCTTTTTTAGCAGCATCGGCGATTGAAGGACCGCCGGGGTAGGGGAGACCAAGAATCTTTGCAACTTTATCAAAGGCCTCGCCGACGGCGTCATCTTGGGTTTGTCCTAGCAGTTGGTAATTGCCGTGGCCTTTAAAAAGTACTAATTGAGAGTGCCCACCACTGACGATAAGGGCAAGCATCGGAAAGTTTGGTTGTTTCTTTGGCAGGGTTAGCCCGATGTTATCGGACTGTTTAGTGATAAAGTTGGCGTAAACGTGTGCTTCGACATGGTGAATAGGGTAGAGGGGTTTGTTTTTTAGTACCGCTAGTGTACGAGCTGCCAAGGTACCAACTAATAATGAGCCGATTAATCCCGGGGCATAGGTAACGGCAATGGCGTCAATATCTTTCCAAGTAAGGTGTGCTTCGTACAAAGCGCGGTTAATAACAGGATTAATCACTTCAATGTGACTTCTAGCGGCAATTTCAGGAACAACCCCACCGTAAAGGGCGTGGATATCAATTTGCGAATGGACAACGTTTGATAGCAAACGGTGACCATCTTCGACGATTGCGGCAGCTGTTTCGTCGCAGCTACTTTCAATTCCTAAAATTCTCATCTGTTATATTCTACCACGATGACATTTTTCATGAAATATCTTGCATAAAACTGAGAGACAGCTTAAAGTATTAAGCAGAGTTTCAGTTAAATCTCAGGGAGGGTTGTATGAAGGTGTTAGCCGTGTCTATTTTGATTGTTTTTTTTGTGAGCATACGTCTATTTTTGGATAGTACGACGGTTTCTGCTATCACTCTTTCGTGGACAAATGGTGAACCAACTATCGTATCTGATATGTTGGCGCCAGCAGGAATTGATACTAGTTGCCCAACGTTTTCTGAAGACGTCTACATCGATGAGTTGCAAACCACCCGGCCGAGCTGTATATACGGTAATGCCAAGATGCGAATAGGGACATTTTTTGATGTTAATCAACGAAAAGCTTTTATAAGTAAGCCATATACCTCCGAAGTAAGCATATTGCAGGGTGTTTGTGAAAGTTTTAGTTGTCAGTATTCGGCTGATCAGGACATACTTGTTACACAGCAGCGGGTTGGACAATTTGCATATGGCATTATTGTTTTTAAACACGTGTCGAGCCGGATAAAAATGAGTAGCGATGTATCCGGCCGTATTCGCTATTTTTTAAGTGCCGAAAATCCTGATTATGAGTTCCGTATTCCAGATAAAAACTATATTTGGTCACCATCCTATGCACTATCTAATAACGGTGAGTGGCTTGCTGTCGAGATACGTGGTCAAGGTACTGCACTGATTCGAACTACTGACTTTTTAGTTCGTCAAATTAACTCGAATGGGTATGGCTACGACAGAGGCTATGATCCGACCGAAGAAATGGCGGTATCAAATGATGGTCGTACAGTTGTGGTAACGGGACAAAACGCCGGCTTTAGTGTTTTTGAGGTCACGCCCAGCTGTGGCCAGCCACTCATGCAAGGCCTTACTTTGAGCCCAAGTGCAACCCCATGTAAAAGTTCTGATCTTGGTATCGGTAATCTTTTCTTCCCATTTCATTCGGCCCATCGACCACATTTTAGCGATGATGGTACTACTGTGAGTATCGTCGTTATGCTATGGAATAAACCGGCTCGACTCGTTTCGTTCAGCCCCATGCCGCTTAAGCAGGAATCTATTTTTGAATATATTGCGCTTGGTGACTCGTTTGTTAGTGGAGAAGGTGAAACAGCAGTTGGTCATTACCTCGGTGGTGCACACAGTGGTTTTGACAATTGTCACATCAGTGATCGGTCATATCCATTTTTGATTGCAACAATTTCGGCAATTCCTCAAACAAAAGTGCGGTCGGTTGCCTGTTCGGGTGCGCGGATTGACGATATTATCGGATCAAACAGTGGCTACCTCGGGCAAGATGGTCGCCTCGCGGCGCAGATGTCTCGACAAGACCAGCAGGCCAAATCTATCGACACTTTCATGCCGGGCAATGTCCAACAAGGCTCATTTTTAGAGCACTATCGCCCGACGGCGGCTACAGTTGGTATTGGCGGCAATGATGCTGGGTTAATGGGGAAACTTCGAGTCTGTGCAATGCCAGGCACTTGTGAGTGGGCGATCGGCGATGGACTGCGGAAAACGGCCAAGGAAATACAACGGCTTTTTGGGAAATTAGTGACGCTGTACACAGAACTGATCCAGAAATCTCCCCAGACTCGGCTTTATGCAGTGGGGTATCCAGCCATCATTAAGCCTGGTGGAGTGTGTGACCCAGTTACGGGCTTATTGTTTGACCATGACGAACGTATGTTCATGTATGAAGGAATTCACTATTTAAACATAGTCATCAGAGCAGCAGCCGAAAAAGTAGGCATCGCTTATATCGACATTGAAAAAAGTTTCATAGGAAGTGAGCTATGTGGTGGTGGGCTTGTTCCCTCAATGAATAGTCTGAGGTTTGGTAGCGATGTCGCCCTGTTCAGCG
>JAYVYE010000150.1:0-16838 GCA_043784545.1 Candidatus Microsaccharimonas sp. | reverse complement strand
GTGTACGGACCAGTTGAACGAGCGTGGATCTTGTCACTTACCATGTGGTGAAGTTTCAACATGTGCATGACACCGACAGTGGTTCGTTCTTCGAATGGTTCACCGTTACGGCCATCGTACAGTTGGCTCTTGCCATCACGGGCAAAACCAGCTTTTTCGAGTTCGTCAGAGATTGTTTCATCAGCGACACCATTAAATGGCGGCGTTGCAACTTTGTATCCTAAGGCACGGGCGGCCATACCAAGGTGCGTTTCGAACAACTGTCCGATATTCATACGAGATGGGACACCAAGCGGGTTTAGGACAACATCTACAGGCGTTCCGTCTTCCATGAAAGGCATGTCTTCAATAGGAAGAATCTTGGCAACAACACCCTTGTTACCGTGACGTCCAGCCAGCTTGTCACCGACAGATATCTTACGGAACTGAGCGACAAAGATCTGAATCTGCATCAGGACACCAGCCTTGAGCTCATGACCATTCTCGCGCGAGAAGATCTTTACGCCGACAACTTTACCACCACCAGCATTGTTCATGCGTTGTGAAGTGTCACGAACGTCTTTGGCTTTTTCACCAAAGATCGCACGCAGTAGTCGTTCTTCTGATGAAAGTTCTTGTTCACCCTTTGGTGTAATTTTACCAACCAGGACATCACCAGATTTAACCTCTGAACCAAGTTGAACGATACCGTTCTCGTCAAGATGACGCAGTGATTCTTCAGAAACATTTGGAATATCACGAGTAACGATTTCTGGACCAAGTTTTGTTTCACGGACTTCTACGGTGTAGTCCTTGATGTTAATACTTGTCAGTGTGTCGTCTTGGACTAATCGGCGCGAAAGAACGATTGCGTCGTCCATGTTGTAGCCTGACCATGGCATGAAAGCAACGGTAAGGTCGCGGCCGAGCGCAATTTCACCTTGATCAACCGAAGCGCCTTCGATAATGATATCGCCAGCTTTGAGCTTTTGACCACGCTCAACTCGAACCTTTTGGTTGACTGAACGGTCGTCGTTAGACTTCGTAAAGTGGATTGGTTTATAGATCATCGTTCCAGCGGCGTACTTGACGTGAACTTCGTCACCATCAGCCCGAGTCACTTCACCGGCAGCATTAGCTAGGATCAATTGACTCGTGTTACGAGCAATTTCGCCTTCAATACCGGTACCGACGACAGGAGCTTCAGGAGTCAATAGTGGCACAGCTTGCTTCTGCATGCTTGCGGCCATCAATGAACGGTCGACACGGTTCTTTTCAACGAAAGGCACCAGGGCGGCAGTTGATCCAAGAATCTGTTTGTGAGCCGCGTCCATATAAGTCACTTCTGACGCGTCAACTTGCTCTGGTAGCAGGCCATTACGTGCACTGAGGCGTTCAGCGGCGAATTCACCCGTCGCAGTCAGTTCAGCACCGGCGTCAGCAATCACTTCGACAGCTTCTTCTGAAGCGTCGAGATACACAACCTTATCGGTGACTTTACCGTTAACAACCTTAAGGTATGGGGTTTCGATAAAACCATACTCGTTAATACGAGCGTAGGCAGCAAGGTTTAGTACCAGTCCAATGTTGGCACCTTCTGGTGTCTCAACCGCACAAAGTCGTCCGTAGTGAGTTGGGTGAGCGTCACGAACATCAAAGCCGGCACGTTCACGGCTCAAACCACCTGGACCCATTGATGAAAGGCGTCGCTTGTGAGCAAGTTCAGCTAATGGGTTAGTTTCATCCATAAGTTGTGAAAGTTGTGAACTCGCAAAGAATTCACGAACAGCGGCAACTACTGGGCGAGCATTAATAAGTTGATTTGGAGATACGTTTTCAATGTCAGACATAGACATACGGTCCATGGCATTACGTTGCATACGAAGCATACCAACACGGAACTGACGTGCCACTAATTCCCCGACAAGTTTCACCCGGCGGTTAGATAGTGCGTCGATGTCGTCTGGAAGATCTTGAGTATTGTTAAGGCGAATAATTTCCTTAACGATAGCTTCGAGGTCTTTCACCATGAAGACACGGTTTTCTGTCACGTTTGGCACTTCAATACCGAGGCGTTGGTTTAATTTGTAACGACCAACCCGGCTGTAGTCGAATCGTTTGAAGTCGAAGAACATACGTTCGATCATTGAACGCGCGTTGTCAACTGTGGCAAGGTCACCTGGACGAAGACGACGATAAACCTCGATGAGGGCTTCGTTTGTTCCACGAGCTGGATCTTTATCAAGAGTGGCGTCGATGTATTTTACTTCACCGGTATCAACATCAGCAAAGAGTGCTTTGATGTCAGTTGTCTTGTTATATCCAAGGGCACGGAAAAGAGTCGTCACGGGAAGTTTACGACGACGGTCGATCTTTACGTAGATTGCACCATTTGATGCAGTTTCGAATTCCAGCCATGCACCACGGCCTGGAATCAATTTTGCACCGTAGTTGTTACGCGTTGCAAGGCGATCAGCCGTGAAGAAAACACCAGCTGAACGAATCAACTGAGAAACAACAACACGTTCAGTACCATTAATGATGAACGTTCCGCGTTCAGTCATCCATGGGTAATCACCGAGGTAGATTTCCTGTTCTTTGACTTCACCCGTTACTTTGTTAGTAAGCTCGACAATAGCCTTGAGCGGTGCATCAAATGTTAGGTTATTTTCTTTTGCGTGCAGCTCAGTATGTTTTGGTGCTTCAAAAGCGTATTTTCCAAAACGAAGTGCCAATTTTTGACCAGTATAGTCATCAATTGGATTGAGTTCTGCAAAAATTTCACCAAGTCCAGTTTCGACAAATTCTTGCCATGAAGAACGTTGGTGATCAATAAGGTTTGGTAATGCAAGCGCTGTGTCGTCTTTTGTAAAGAAAACACGCTTCGCGTCATTCGCACGTTTGGTCGTTGCCATAAGCTTTATATGATCCTCGCAATTAAATTGTTTTAGACTCGTTATCACTATTCATTGATAACGAGAGGGTTCTTTGGCTCCGAAGATTCCCTTAACCACTGGTTGTATTCGTTGTTCAAAAGGATTGCCACATCCCACAATTAAACATAAGTAACCACGGCTACACTACTTCTTGTGTATTATTATGTGCTAGGTTTGACTGAACGTCAAGGCCTTACAGCTTTAAAATTAGGCTTTTGTGATAACGTCGTCAATAAGACCGTATTCTTTAGCCTCTTTGGAACTCATCCAATAATCACGCTCTACGTCTTTCTCAATTTTTGAAAGTTTTTGCCCTGTATTTTTGGCAAGCACTTCATTCAGCATTTTCTTTAAGTAAATGCCTTCTTTCAAGGTGATCTCTTGGTCCGTAATCTTGCCCTGTGTACCGCTAGATGGTTGGTGAATCATGATACGACTACTGGGCAGTGCGAAACGTTTACCCTTTGTGCCACTCGATAACAAAAAGGCACCCATACTGGCTTGCAGTCCAATTCCAATTGTCTGAACATCGGGCTTGATGTATTGAATCGTATCGTAAATCGCTAGACCGTCATAGACGCTCCCACCTGGACTATTTATGTATAGTTTAATATCCTTCTTGGGGTCTTCATCGGCCAAGTGTATAAGTTGGGCGACGACAATATTAGCCGTATGTTCGTTGACGTCTTCACCAAGAAAAATAATCCGGTCCTTCAAAAGACGCGAATAGATGTCATAGGCCCTCTCACCGTCATAAGATTTCTCAATCACTGTAGGAACTAAGTAATTTGTTGGCTTCTTCATATGCGTAGTATATAAAAAATTAGCACTCTGCGCAATAGAGTGCTAACAAAAAATCCAGGGAGAGCGACGACGACCGCTCAGTATAAACGCTTTCGCGGTCGTCGTCAGAAGACACCGGAGGTCTTCTCAACCCCCATATAACCAGCAAAACCGAATGTTATGCCGTTGCTACTGGGAGGATAAGAGCCGTAACTCTCTATCGCAAGTATAACAGTTAGCTGTTAAAAGCAATGAGCTGTTCGATCGTTTTTTCAGTTACGAAGTGATTTTCGATATCACGACGAACCTCAGCTGATTCGAATTGCTTCAAAGCTTCTGGGTTGTTTTGATATTGTTGCCGATGGACGATGACGTGCTCGTCAACCTCTTCGGGCGTTGCGTGAATATGTTCGACATTCGTTAGTTCAGCTAATACTAGTCCAGCTTGAACGCGGCGAAGAGCTGTCGGACGCACTTCACTGTCGCGCCACGCTTCGATGTCTTTAAACTTATTTTGAGTCAAGTACATATCAATCGAAAGGCCTTGATACATCAAGTTCTGTTCAAAATCACGCTCAATAGAACGCATTTGGTCAGCAATTAAGATTTCAGGTACTGAAACTTTACTTTTTGCGACCAATTCGTTTATCAAAGCATCTTTAAACTTTTCACCGGTTTCTTTTTCCTTTTGCGTCGTTAGTTCACGCTTGATGTCATCTTTTAATTCATCAAGGTTTTTAAAAGGACCGGCTTTTTTTGCAAATGCATCGTCAAGCTTTGGTACAGATAGTTCTAGCACTTTTTTAAGAAAAGTTGTAAAGACGACATTCGTTCCAGCTAGGTCGGCCGCGTGATAATCAGCCGGGAAGGCTAAATCAAGGTCGAAGGTTTCATCAATTTTGTGTCCAATAATTCCTTCTTCAAAGCCAGGAATAAATTGACCAGCTCCAAGTTTTAACGTGTAATCAGTTGCTGTGCCACCGTCGAATGCAACGCCGTTTTTCTTGCCTTCAAAATCAATAACAACTTCGTCACCATTTTTTGGTGCACGAGTAACTTCTTTTTTCTCGGCCATACCGGTTCGCATACGTTCCAAAGTTTCATCAATCTCTTTTACAGAGACCGAGACTTTTTCTTGTTTAGCAGTTAATTTTTTGTAATCGCCTAGTTCTACTTTCGGTAGCACTTCGCACTCGGCTGTGAATTCAAGCATTTCGCGTGGGACAAACTTTTTTACTTCAACAGATGGTCGATCAAGCGCTTGTAAATTTTGTGACGTAAAAGCTTCGGCCACGGCCCGGCTTAGTGCGTCGTCAATAGTTTGCTCTTGAAGTGCTTGCGGGCTGACGTTTTTCGCAGCTACTGCTGCCGGGACTTTTCCTTGGCGGAAGCCGGCAACCTTGACAGTTTTGCTTAGTTTTGTAAGAGCCACAGCCTCAGCTTCGGCTAGTTCTTTTGCGCCAACTGAAATAGTTAGTTGCACCTTTGTGTCAGATAGATAAGTGAGTTTTGTTTCCATTTTAATAATTATAACAGAGGTAGAATTACGAGGCAAATTGAGTAATGATAGCTTCGACTGAAAGTTTCTGTTCCTGCTCGCTCACAACATTTTTCAAAGAGTAATTACCGGCATCATTCTCGCCAACAAATAAGATGTGTGTAATATTCTTTTTTAGTGCTGTTTTAATTTTTTTATCAATTTTACGCGTAGAAAAATCAACTTCAATATTAAGGCCGCTAGCACGCAGCTGACGGGCTACGTCGCCTGCTTGATCAAAAGCCTCATCAATAACAACAATATATATATCAGTCAGAGATTTTTGAGCTGGAATAAGCCCGCGGACTGCTAAGAAGTTCTCGATCATCGTATTACCTGGTGCCATACCAACCGCCGAAATAGGTTCAGCGCCGAACAGCCCCACTAACCCGTCATAACGACCACCGCCAAAAAGGGAACGATTGTTATCAGGGTGTGTGTCAAAAACTTCAAAAACGGTTCCGGTGTAATAATCGAAGCCACGCATTAAAGTTGCGTCAAAAACGACGTCAGTCACACCGGCTTTTTTTAACGAATCAAATACTAAAGTGATTTCAGATAGTGCTTCGGCAGTTTGCAATCCTTCTGGGAGTGTTCTAATCGAAGTCGCATCAACTAAAGCAATGATTTTTTGAACACGTTCGTCAGATTCATCTCCTAAAATTACCCCAGCCTGGTACTCAAAATCTTGATTTGTGATTTTGTTACGATGGTCAAACAGCTTTGTCATTTGTTGTGCTTGTTGTTGATCAAGCTGTAAATAGTCTGACATCATAAAATTAATAAACTTGCGGTTATTTATGCGGATAGTGTAATCACCAGACTTTGCGCCAAATTCTTTTAAAATAGTATCAGCGATAGTGATAATTTCAATATCTGCCATGACCTCATCGACACCAAAAACGTCAACGTTTAACTGCCAGAACTCACGTTCTCGACCACGCTGAGGACGTTCGTAACGCATAAAATTAGCAATAGAATATAACCGGGCCGGATATGCCAGCTCTTGGCGCTTGGCGGCTACCATGCGGCTGATGGTTGGTGTCATTTCTGGCCGAATTACGACAGTCCGCCCACCGCGATCCATAAAGGTATAGGTTTGTTCATTGACTAACTCTTGACCACTTTTCGCTGCATAAATATCAATTGGTTCCAAAATTGGTGCCCCGTACTCTTCGTAGCCAAAACGCTCTACAACAGTTCGCCAAGTAGAAAAAATATAATTTTGGGTACGCTTGTCTTCCGGAAAGTAATCCCGCGTTCCTTTATATGGTTGTGACGATAAGGCGCTCATAATGAGTATTGTCTCATTTTCAACTATTACTGACAAGAGAACTACCCGTTATAGGACCAAGCGTTTCATCGAGGTATGTATCGATATCTGAAATATCCTTATAGGGCCTTTGCGAACGGATCACTGGATAGATTGGACTAAAGCGTGGCGATTGATCACGCCTCAGTGACGTTTTACTAGATACTACAGCCAATTGAGATACATACGCACCGGCTTTAAGGATACGTCGCAAACGATCGATAGCCTGGTTGTCATCATTTTGAACCAGTCGATCGACGCCGTATGTAACGGGGAGTCGCCCCTGTTGTAGCATCTCTTGCAATTTTTCATTTTCATATCTGACACGGGCTTCCGTCTCGTCATCCATTGGTAGGTGGTGATTCAGCGCACCATACAGTGGTGTGCGCAGCACGCGGATCTTATCATGTGTATCCAAAATAATTTCCATATCAATGTACCGGCTAACGGTTTCATTTACAGTTGTCGCGCGTACTGTCGCCTCTGAACCTAGGAAGAATTTTTTAAGACCCCTTTGCGAAAGATCTTGTATCACCATCTCGTAGCGACTAAACAGTGAGGCGTTCAGGCTGTAGCCACTAGAATCATCGCGATATACCACGTCACTTATATCAAGCTTTAGTGGCTATTGAGCAAATAAGTAGGCATTATGATTTTCGAAATCTTTCTGAAAAATTTCTTTACTCCCCTGAGCGTGTACGAGAATCAGAGCGTCCTTAAGGGGAAAGGCATGCGCATTAAACCGCAGTTCTTTGAGCGGTTTCTCAGTAGTATGCTGAGGGTGCGCTTGTTCCATACAACAAGTATGACACGCTATATCTAGCGGGTCAACGAGTGTTGTTGCAACCAGGCGTACATGGCGATGCCAGCGGCAACACCAACATTGACAGACCGGGTTGATCCGAATTGTTCTATCATGACCGTTTGGCTGGCAACTTTCAAAAGCTCCCTACTAAGGCCTGGCCCTTCGGCGCCGAATACCAGTACGGCATTGATAGGCAACGGTGTTTCAGAAAGATTTTTAGCTCCTTTTACAATATCAACTGCAATAACTTCACGCTTCGCTTTTGCCATCTCGGCCATAAAGGAGGTGACATCATCATGATACTGAATATTCATATACAGATCGGTCACCATGGCACCACGTTTGTTCCACTGTTTACGGCCTATAATGTGTACTTTTTTAATATTAAAGGCATTGGCGCCGCGGACGATTGTGCCCATGTTGTAATCGCGCTGCAGGTTTTCAATTGCTATTTCGAGGTCATTTCGACTTTGGTCAAGGTCAGCTTTAATCGCAGCGACTGTCCAGTAATGGTACTTGTCCAGTACATTGCGGTTATCACCTTCTTTTAGTAACATTCGGTCGTATTTTGGGTCAGTAGGCCAGGGTTCTAGGTGCGGACCCACACCAATAATTTCTTCTTGCATTTCACTAGTATATGTCACTACTGCGCTCAAATGAGCGCCCAATTTAAAAAAGCCGAAAAAACCAACCCGTGTGCTCGAAAGATAGGCGACCTGTCGTTCCATGCCTACGGCGCGTTTATCGCTCATACCCGTGTTCTACTACTGAATTTTGCGGATACGCTGATTGTTGTAGTCCGCTACATAGACCGTGCCGGCAGAGTCGACTGCCACACCGAACGGACTACTAAATTGGGCAGCACCACTGGTCCCGTCGGCAAAGCCAGTCGTACCAGAACCCGCTAGCGTCGTTACTACACCGGCTGGAGTGATTTTGCGGATTCGGTTATTGTTGTAGTCCGCCAGATAGACCGTGCCGGCAGAGTCGACTGCCATACCTCGTGGATTATTTAACTGGGCAGTACTGCCAGTACCATCAGCGAAGCCAGCCGTACCAGAACCCGCTAGCGTCGTTACTACTCCGGCTGGAGTGATTTTGCGGATACGCTGGTTGTTGTTGTCCGATACGTAGACCGTGCCGGCAGAGTCGACGGCCACACCCATTGGCTGGTTAAACTGGGCCGCACTACCAGTCCCGTCGGTGTAGGCTTGGGCTCCAGAACCCGCTAGCGTCGTTACTACACCGGCTGGAGTGATTTTGCGGATGCGTTGGTTAAAGGTGTCTGCCACATAGACCGTGCCGGCAGAGTCGACGGCCAGACTGAACGGACCGCTAAACTGGGCTACGCCACCTGTACCGTCGGCGTAGCCTTGGACTCCAGAACCCGCTAGCGTCGTTACTACACCGGCTGGAGTGATTTTGCGGATGCGTTGATTGCTTTGGTCAGCCACGTAGACCGTGCCGGCAGAGTCGACTGCCACACCCAACGGACTACTAAATTGGGCAGCACTACCAGTGCCGTCGGCAAAGCTAGCCGTACCAGAACCCGCTAGCGTCGTTACTACACCGGCTGGAGTGATTTTGCGGATACAACTGTTGAGGTAGTCCGCTACGTAGACCGTGCCGGCAGAGTCGACGGCCACACCGGCTGGGTTGTAAAACTGGGCGGTACTGCCGATCCCGTCGGTAAAGCCTTGAATTCCAGATCCAGCGAGAGTGGTTACAATGGTCGGGCAAGTACCACTTTGTGGTGTCGGATTAGCGGTCGAGCTAAAGTAACTTACGCCACTGTTTGTGCCTGTCAGACAGTAACTGTTACCACTACTAGTGTAGGTGTATTGGTAGGTTGTACCTGGACTGGCCTTTAAGCCCTGCCCGCTGTTGGCAACAGCCGTAGACGCTGGGTAGGCGCTATTAATTGTATTGTCGTTGGCTAGTTGATTTGAGGCACTTTTCATGTCACTTTGAAGAGTAACGATACGGGCACGCTGCTGGATACCGTTATAGGAAACGATGGTGATAGCGGCTAAAATACCGATAACAACAATAACAATGAGCAGTTCAACGATAGTGAAGCCACGACGGGTAGTTTGTTTTTTAGACAGGGTGTTTACCGAACGTTTAAACTGCATAACTGGGATGAAGTATGGAACATGAGCGGGATAGAGTCAAGCAGTTGATCAGGCAGTTATAAGATATTTGGCAATTTCCATAGTAGGCATTGAGGACATCTCTTTATTCAAAAAGATGTCCCTAGTGGGTCATACTTAATTTTTGGTGCGCGCGAGAGGACTTGAACCTCCACGTCATTGCTGACACTAACACCTGAAGCTAGCGCGTCTACCAATTCCGCCACGCGCGCATACCCTGAACTGTGCTTGAGCGCGTCTACGAATAACTATATCCGCCACGCGCGCGCAATGCACTTACAGAGTATAGCAAATAAAAATGTCTCTGTTAAGCAACGAAGTCTGTCACGTCATACGATGCACGCAGTGATGCCGCCAGGTGGCGAATGTCATTTTTTTGTTTGACGTCAGGGTTCAAGGTACTGAATGGGTCAAAGATAGAGCGAACTTGATCATATAAAGCAACTTCGGCCTCTTCTAGCATGGCCCAGGCAGCATTGGCTTTCAATCGTCCCTCAGCACCATCGCTGACAAATGCTCCGTTACATTTCGTAACGAGTGTCGCATAATCAGTCAGCAAACGGAACAATTTTTGCTTGTCACCAACAAGGTCAAGCTTCAAAACAGGATAGGCGCGAACGGTGCTCGTCAGAATGTTAGTTACCAGTGGCAACATCATGTGATGTCTCGAGGACAATTCGTCCAGTGCTTTTGAAAACTCCTCACGGCGTCCGGCTGGTATGTATGCACCGTCAATAATTGGCAGCGCGACTTCGTCGTCATTCTCGGCGTGTTGCAGCGAATCTGCTATTTGAAGGACTGCGTCAAACTCATCCAACTGATGGTCCGATGAATCGACCATTCCAACGCTTATCTTGCTCATCAGCTTGCGCATTTTTTTAAGTTTACTAGCTTGAGCTCGGTCACTAAAATCGTTAAATTCTACAAGAATAACTGTTCCAATTGATTCAACCGATCCAAGCAAACTAGCTTTTGCACCGAGTTTAGCAGCCCGTCGGAACAATTCACCATCAATTGCCATGAGGACATTTGGTTGCAGCTCGGCCAATCGGTCGGTAATATCCCGCGCCATGGCTGGGTCTTCAATGACCGCAACTGCTACGGTTCGACCTTGACTGTAGAAATCAGCTTTCAAAACAATTTCTGAAATAATTCCTATTGTTCCTTGGCTGCCAATAAATAACGGCGTTAAGTCAAACGAACCATCTTTTGCTTTTACAATCGAAATATTTTTATAACCGGCGTTATCGCGCGTTTTATCGGCAGCAAGTTGTTTAATAATTTCTTCATTATCTTCAATCAGGCCTTCAAGTTTACGATAAATTTCGCCCTCAAATGTTTGCAGTCCGAGCTTTTTATTCAGATCGTGCTTATTAATACGGCATACTTCCATCAGATCACCGTTCGCCAAGACTACTTCTAGCTTTTCGATTGCTCGACTGACTTCACCAGATGCCCCTAGATCATTATTCGCAATTGCCGCAGCTACTGTGGTGTGGCGTGCATCATATGGCGCATTGGTGATTGTCAAACCTTGCCATTTAAGAGTACTGTTCAAGGTTTCAAAGTTAACACCTGGTTGAACATGTACCAAGCGATCTTTTGTAACAATATTTATAATGTTGTTTAAGTGTTTCGAAGTACTTAGGATCATTCCTTTTCCGATTGAAGCACCGGTGACGTCTCCACCCATCCCGCGAACCGTCAGGCCCATTGGGTGACCTTTTTCAGCTAGTTGCCACGTAAAACGAGCCGCCTTACGGATGTCATTAGTCACCCGGGGGAAGGCAATAATTTCGGGAGTAATTGAAAGAACACTACCATCACGACTAAACCGTCGTCGCATTGCTTTTGAACTAGTCACCTCACCCAGTAAATGCTCATTCAGATACACTGCAATCTTATTCATGTTTCTGTCCCCTTTGGTATGCTTTGCTTCTATGATAGCACAAGCTTCTTTACTGGTGACAAACAATTCTTTCTCTGTTATAATACACCTCAATGCGCGCGTGGTGGATATGATTATTCGTAGACACGCGAGCGTACAATTTTTACAAGCGCGCGTGGTGGAATTGGTAGACACGCTAGCCTTAGGAGCTAGTGCCCTCGGGCGTGAAGGTTCAAGTCCTTTCGCGCGCACCAAATGAAAAAGCAGACCGGCTGGTCTGCTTTTTCATTTGGTGATATTTTTATAAGTTCCATCCAGAGTAAGTAAAAAGGACGCCTAAGCATCCTTTTTACGGTAGAAAGCAAGACTTGCATTTCCGTAACTACGATTGTCCACCACAACAATTCCCATTTCGGTCGGCGCTTCCTCACTACCTGGATATGATAATACCATAAGCCCATTTGGTTTTAATAGTGCAAATAAATCTCGAACTGTGGAAAACTGTGGATCGTAATATGGAGGGTCTGCAAAAATGATGTCATAGTATTCTTCCGTCTGATTCAACCAGCTGTTGGCAGTTGATCTTATAAGGGTTGTTTGAGCCTCAACATCAAGTTTTTTAATATTTTTATCGATTACTTTCTGGGCAACACGATCTTTTTCAACAAAAGTAACATGCTTAGCTCCACGACTAATCGATTCCAGGCCCAATGCACCACTGCCCGCAAACACGTCAAGTACTTCGGCACCAGGCATTTCGTGCTGGATCTTGTTAAATAGCGCGTTCCGGATCCGCTCGCCCATCGGGTGCGTTCGACGGGTACCTGAACCGACAATTTTTAGTCCACCATATTTTCCGGCGATAATGCGAACATTCATCGGGTACTCTCGGCTTGCATAATCGCCTCGTACCAACCTAGTACAACGGCTTTAACTATCAGTGGTACTAGTTCTGTACGGACCGTGTTAGCCAGTTGGCGATCCCAGCCTTTTTCAGAGTAGTGTCTATACATATCAAGCGCCACGACTTGCTGCATAATTTTCAAAAACACTTTTTCAAAGCCAATTATCTTTAGGTCAGTGACGTCGTCTTTAGAAATAGTAATCTTAGCAAAGTTTTTACCTACAATTGCCGTTGCTACACCAAACTCAAACATAAAGTGGTTCATAAAAATACCACTCTTACCCCAGTATTGCCAGTTTTTTGACAAAGTATCGCGTCGGCTTGCCCCTTTAATTATGTTTTTTTCTTTGATGCTCGTACGCTCGTGATGGGGCATACCAAACAATTCTTCAATTTTGTCAGCTAGCGGAAAATGATGAGCTGGCGTCAAACCATCAACTATAGCGTGAGCCATCCAAGCAGCTTCAAAAGCCGCTCGTTCGTGATTCTTTTTCTTAAGTGCTAACCCTAAATTAATTTGATGATCAGAAATCATCGTCAACAGCGATCGATCATCGTTATTTTCAGGATTAATAAAATGCCAAGGCTCGTCAATGGATGGGCTCTTCCGTTTTATGCCATCTGGACCATTGTTCCCTTCAAAGTGAAGAATCTCAATAATAGTCGGAAAAAATAGTTTTTCGGGCAGGAGCGGTTTTAAATATCGACGGGCAACACGATCAATCCGCTGATGTACACCAATCAGTTGACCCGAGCGCTTTCCGTATGTTGTGCCTGCGTACATGTATAGTTCGTTTTGTTTAATTTAGTGTTGTCAGACGCTGATAATGTTCAACGTCTTCGGATAACTGTTTGTATTGTAGCAAATCCGACCCGCCAGCGACGAATGCTTTGGCGGCTTTTTGGGCCCGAGCAATCATTTTGGTGTCAGCCAAGCTGGCTACCTGCAGGTTTAGCTCGCCATGTTGGGCTCGTCCGTAAATTTCACCAGGACCACGTAGTTTTAAGTCTACTTCTGCTAAATGAAATCCGTCGTTACTTTTTTCGACTTCTTTCAACCGCTGGCTAGGTGTTTTTGATGAACTGACCATTAGGTAACAATAGCTCTGAAAAGAACTGCGTCCGACACGACCACGAAGTTGATGGAGCTGCGCAAGTCCAAAACGATCAGCATCTTCAATCAAGATCACGGTCGCATTAGGAACATCGACGCCGACTTCGACGACCGTCGTACTTACCAGAATCTCGATCTCACCTTTAGAAAATTGGCTCATTACCGCTTCTTTTTCGGACGACTTCAATTTCCCATGCAATAACCCAATGCTGCGATGCTTGAACACGCCTTGATCGAGTCGTTTGAATTCAGTTTGAACACTTTTCAGTTCATTTTCGGGGTTTCCATCAATCAAACTACAAATAACATAAGCCTGACGACCTTCAGTCAGTTGCTGGTCGATAAGTTTATGTAGTTGAGGGCGACTATTCGGCGACCAAATTTTAGTAGCAATATCCTTGCGGTCTTTCGGACGTTCATTCAAAACAGATACATCCAGCTCGCCGTAAACAGTCAAGGCTAAACTGCGTGGGATTGGCGTAGCGGTCATCGCCAGCAGATGCGGCATATGTTTTGACTTCTTTAGTAATTCCTGACGTTGGTTTACCCCAAAACGATGTTGTTCATCAATCACGACAAAGCCGAGTTTATGAAAGATCACGCCGGATTGAATCAAGGCGTGTGTCCCAACCACGACATCAACCGCCCCAGAGCTAATGGCCTCATATAATGTCTGACGGGCTTTTCCTTTGACGCTGCCGGTCAATAATCCCACTTTAACGCCAAACGGCGACAGTAAGCGGTTCAGTGTCTCGGCGTGTTGTGATGCCAAGATCTCGGTCGGTGCCATGACGGCTGTCTGGAAGCCTTCGTGGGCTGCTTGGCGTGCTGCCAAGCCCGCTACAACCGTTTTACCCGAACCAACGTCACCCTGCAGCAATCGGTTCATGGGGACGTCTTTCTCGAAGTCCTGCAAAATATCCCAGGCTGCAATCCTTTGGGCTCCTGTCAGCTGGAATGGCAGTTTGGTTACAAAAGCTTTTACAATCGCCAGGTCAAAAGGTATATGCCAGCCTTTTAATTGAGCATTTTCAATTCGATTCATTTGACTGGCTAGGAGTAATGCGAATAATTCTTCGAAACCGATTCGCTCCCGGGAGCGAGCAATATCATCGATAGTTTCCGGAAAATGCATACCAAGTAAGGCTTGGCTGTGGCTGACGAGCTTTTCTGACTGGACCAGATCGATTGGCAATGTCTCGGGGAGCATTGTCATCAAAGGCCTGAGTTCGTTCAGTATTTTACGCACCAACGGAGTCTTGAGGCCATGAATTGCCCGATACGTCGGCAAAATTCGATCAGTTTGTACTGGCATGTCACTGACTTTTTCAGCGCTGGGGTTTGTGAGTTGATATTTATTATAATTAAACTCAAAATCACCTGAGAAAAAGAACTCTTCACCTGATTTCAACTGCGTCTCGCGGTAAGGTTGGTTAAACCAAACGGCCTGAAGTTTGCCGGTTTCATCGGCCAGCGTCGCGGTGGTAATACGCAATCCCCGTCGAACCGGCCTGGTCGCAATTTTTTCACAGCGTGCTTTGATAGTTAACTTACCTGGCTTGATATCAGCGATGGCAGTGACATGCGAGAAATCCTCATAGGCCCGAGGCAAGAAGGTAATCAGATCATTAACAGTGCGTATGCCGGCGGCCTCAAATTGCGCCCCGGTTTTTTCGCCCACGCCTTTGATCGTTGCAAGCGGCGCATGTATATTCATATATCTATACTAGCTTAGCGCACCAAAATGAAGCTATTCTTACCTTTTTTGATAAGGCCAGGTTCGGAGATAACAACGTCTTCAGTCACTTTCTCACCATGTATCGAAACTGCACCGCCTTCAATTAAGCGACGGGCATCACCGTTACTAGTAGCGTTACCGGACTGAACCAGTAGTTCAACCAGCGACGCGCCGACAGAACCGCTCGGAATTTCGGCAGCTAGAATATCGAGCTCTTGTGTTGACAGTTCCTCGAACTTCGTTCCGCCGAACAGTGCGCTGGTGACGCGTTCAACACTTGCGGTACGCTGATCACCGTGTACGATCTTGGTTACTTCTCGGGCTAACGTCTTTTGGGCTTCGCGAGCGCTTGGGTTTTCGACGATTTGTCGTTCCATCTCAGCAATTTCATCCTGATCAAGCATCGTAAAGATTTTTGCATAGTCAGCTGTACCGACGTCATCCGAGTTCAACCAGAACTGATAAAACTTAAATACGCTGGTTTTGTTTGGATCAAGCCAGACAGCACCGTCTTCGGACTTACCAAATTTTTTGCCTGTCGCTTTATTGATCACCAGAGGAGTTGAATAGACATGGGCTTCTTTGCCATCAATGCGACGGATCAACTCTACACCGGCAATTGAGTTGCCCCATTGATCAGCCCCACACAGTTGCAGCGTGACGCCGTGTGCGCGACTAAGATGCAGGAAGTCGTAGCCTTGAATAAGTGAGTAACTAAATTCAGCGTAGCTGATACCGGTACCGTCCTGACCAAGCCGTGATTGCACAAACTCACGTCCGAGCATTTGGCTGAGTGGAACATTTTTTCCAACCGTACGAAGGAAATCAAGATAGTTAATTTCTTTAAACCAATCGTAGTTATCAACAATTTCAAAATTTTTGCCCGCAAAAATGGTTTTGTACTGCTCGGCTATAGCGGCTTTATTACGCGCTATGTCATCAAGGCTCAATAAATTGCGTTCGTCTTTTTTGCCATCAGGGTCACCGATCATGCCAGTTGCACCACCGACCAAGAGATAGGCTTTATGTCCAGCTTCAATAAAATGGCGCACCATCATGGCAGCTGCGAAATTACCGATCGTCATACTGTCAGCACTTGGGTCGACACCCCAATAAAAAGTAATAGGACCCCCGTCAAGTTCGGTACTATTTGCATACGTCATCTGATTGACGAAGCCCCGCCACTGCAACTGTTCAGAAAGTCGCATCCTATTCTCTCCTTATCTGTTATTTCTCTGGTAGTATAGCAAATAATCAGCCTTTACGCACCACATTTAATGCTATACTGGTGAGGATATTGCTTATGAGAATTAGGGAAACGTGGCTAAAAAAACTTCATCGCGCAAATTAAGTGTCTATTCTAACCTTTCGCGTCGTCGAAGGGCTAAAAAGGATTCTGAAACACGTCGTCGAGCTGAATATCTCGCGACCCTTCCCAAGCACCCCGTGAAACGCTTCTTTTATAAGCTCCACCCAAAACGTTTTTGGGCCTATTGGTTCAGTAAGCGCGGTGTCTTTATGGCCCTTAAAATTGTTGGTGTGGCGATACTACTCTTGGCCTTGCTGATTGGTGGGCTATTCGCTTACTTCCGCAAAGACCTCGATCAGATTCGGCCAGGTGAAATTGACAAGCGTGTTCAATCGACGGTGACAAAGTATTACGACCGAAATGATCAACTACTCTGGGAA
>JAYVYE010000149.1:0-2878 GCA_043784545.1 Candidatus Microsaccharimonas sp. | reverse complement strand
CCACGGAAGTCCAACTGGTAGGGCATGTAGATGCCTGCGTAGGGGCTGTACCGCTTTGCCACGTCCAAGGTGAAGATCACCGAGAGGCGCTTGGAGCGTTCTTCAGAGTTGCTCTGGTGGGTCTTGGCTGCACGTTTACGCCACTCCATACGTGCCTCTTCGTTGGTGTCGATATCGTGCGGCTTAGGGAGTATCTCTTGGCCCTCACGGGCGGGGAGACCTGCTTGCTCATGGCCTAGCTCCCAATACGCGGCAAGCACCTCCAGGATGTCCGTGTTGATTTGCCACGCCGTGCGTTGGAGCGCATTGACGCAGGAGTACACCACAGGCATCTCTGTATGGGCTAGCTCCTCGTAGTAGCCCTTGGAGTTGATCTTGACGAGCTTGATGGGGCGAATGTCTGACGTGAGGTAGCCACCATCGTGGGGTGTGGTCCAGTCACGTGGGGGCACGACCATTGGCTCGTACACAGGGCGGAGCATGGCGGTCATGTCGTGGTTGGCCTCCATCTGTGCAATCAATTCAGGGCTGGCCACGAGGAACTTAGGGGTGTGGTTCTTGCCTAGCGAACGGGTCTCCACGGTGAACCACCCGAGGGTCTCTATCGCTATGTCAATGAGCTTCATGCCCACATGCATACGGCCCACCTCAGGCCACTGGTCCAGTTCAATGATCTCATCAGCACGGCGCATTGCGTAGACCTGTTTGTAATGGTCTGATACCCGCTTCTTGGCTCCTTTGATGATCGAGTCATACTTCTTGCGCTCAATTTCGCGGACTGCCTTCAGCCGCACCTCATCCTCAATCGCTGTACCTATCTCACGGGCCGTGCGTTGGATCATGGCGGGCAGCGATACACGCCCTAGGAGCTTCTTAAGGGTAATGTAGGACACCACCCCTACGTCCACCCCTTTGAGGTACTTGTAGGCCGTATTGCGGTTACCCGCGACCCCTTCGGAGCAGCCCTGCATGAAGGCGGTGACGGCTTCTGTCATCTTCGCAGTGTGGTGCTGCATGAGAGACTGGGCAGCGGCCAGCTTGTCTTCTTGCCCCCCTTGCTTGGCTTCGGCCACGGTCTTCATGTAGCGGTCAATGCCGCGCTTGGTCATTTCGGACTCAAGGCGGATCTGGGTGTCGATCAGGGATTCGGTAGTGGTGTGTGTCATTTGTGTGTGTTCCAGATGGTTGCCGATTGGAGAGGATTTAGGCGTGCTTATGCCACTGCACGGAGGAGGGGGCGTGCCTCTGGGCGAGGACCAGCACCTAGGGATGCGAGGGCCTTGAACTTCAAAGGGAAGCATGTGCGGCTTGCTTCAGTGAGATCCTCCAGTGCCGCGTAGTTGGTCTCCCTGGTAAACACCTTCTTCGCAAGGTACAGCGGCCCCTCATCTGTCGGGGCGAAATGGCCCGTGGTTGTCAGCATCTTCCCATCCGCCCTCAACTTTGCACATAGCTTTCCGAAGGCGGTTGCTGCCTTGCATCCCATCAAGTCAACGATAGTTGCAACACAGGTGTATACCTTCCCATCCAGTACCCACGTAGGGGCATCTAGGCCCGGCTTTGCTAAAGCTATTGCTGCATGGACAGACTCCGCATAGCCCAGGCGAAGATGTGCAGGTTCAGGGAAAACCAAGGTTGCTTCAGGGATTACTGCCGTCCCCAGCATGGCGTGCACCATCTTGGATATTTCTGTCTCAGTGAAGGCACCTGACTTGGCGAGGTCTGTAAGGGCGATGAGTTTCTGGATGTTCATGGTGTGTACCGTTTAGTGTTTACAGGGAATTTGCGAGGTTGATAAGTAGATGCTTGATGGCATCCCGTGAGAGGCCCGTGCGCTCCATTGCAGCTACACCAGCGTGCATGTTGGTGCGCCACGTATCAATAGACTGTTGAATTGGTGGTGAGAACCTGTGGTAGCCATCAGGATCCCCTTCAGCCGCTGCCTGGACCAAGGCCTCCAGATCTATGCCGTGCTGCCTTGCGAAGGCCTTCAGGTGCCTTGCTGCGGTCTCTGAGCCTTCATCGTTGGTGGTGGAGCGGTGGACAAGTTTGTTGACCTTCACGGCAGTTGCTTTGGGGAGCGTTGCTGTGGGGACAGGTGCGGGGGTTTCCTGGAGGTCTACAGGGAGGGCCTGGGTGGTCTCATGGGTATTGAAGGCTGCGCGGATGGCGGTGGGGTGGGATAAGCCGCCGTTGTCTAATGATTGGACAACGGCATAGTTCTCTGCAAACCACATGGCATCGGCCCGCACCCGGCGATCCATATCAAAACCTGCCGTTACACACCACTTACCAAAGGCTTGGTTGCTGGGGTTCTCCAAGCGGCCGTACATCAAAGCCTCACCCACCGCCAGCCAGAGCGTGCGCTGCTCCTCTGCGGTGGCCTTGATTGCCTTCCATGCCTGTTGTCCTGTGCGGATGGATTCCTGTGCATGTGCTGTTGTCATGCCCCGTGCGAGAGGCGTGGGGAGTGCAAGGGCGCTCATCCTGCCACCGCCTTGCTCAGCGCAGCCACATATGCCGTACGGCGATACGCGGTGTGCTCCACAAGAATCTCATGATGGTGGCGCGAGAAAGGCAGGATGTGCTGGCGATATTCCCATCCTGTGACTTCCTGGTATGCAGCCTCCAGCTCGTTCACCAGCTCCAGGAGCTTCTCGGCAACGTACACGTAGTTCACCTCATTCTGGGTGTTGCCTGTGCGGCGGGTGTAGTCGAGGGTGTCACGGATGGAGGTCAGGTTGCCCATTGTCATGGCTCGGAAGGCGGCGTTAGGTGCGTGCATGTGTGTTCCTTTAGGTTGTCAGTAGGTAGCCTTTAGATCCCTATAGGTATCTCCCTTAGTAGTTACATAAGTAATAACCAGTAGAGGGTTCCT
>JAYVYE010000148.1:0-1589 GCA_043784545.1 Candidatus Microsaccharimonas sp. | reverse complement strand
CCCGTTTTTATTTTGATATGCTTGGACTGCTGCCTTTGTGCCTTGGCCAAAGTAGTTGGTCATGTTGCCGCTAAACAACCCTTCAGCCTTCAGGCGCTTTTGGAGTTCAAGTACAGCCTTACCTCTTGAACCTACCTTCAACATACTACTGAACTTGTATCCTGTTTGGTAAGTAGTAGTGTCTGTCAAAACGCTTGACGGAGTATTACTTTGAGATCCATATATTTGGTTAAGATACTCTCTTGTTTTTGGACCCACCGTACCCAGCGGCTTTATTCCGTTAGTTATTTGATATTGCATAACTGCAGATACAGTTGCAGGGCCATAAAATCCTGTTGACGCAACATGTAGGAAACCAGCTTGTATGAGTATATCTTGAAGAGCTAACACGTCGTCACCCTGAGATCCTCTTTTAAGATTTCGTGCAAAATATATGCTCGAAGTCCCTGCGGCAGGTTTGGAACTGGTCTGAAAATTCGGTAAGTGTTTATTTGTGTAATTAGGTACCGGCAATAAAGATGCGATAGTTGTGGTAGATGTAGTAACTACAGCAGTAGTGGTTGCGGCGCTGGAAGCTGCGACATACCCATATGAGAGAGGGCCACTTGATACACCTCCTCCGCCGCCTCCACCACTAACTACAACTGGGGTCGCACACAATGTCCCAAGCGGTGTGATAGTAACCGTTGCAGAGCTTGCAGGAGTAGAAAGTGTCATGATTGACGCGGTACCATCGCACTGGGTCGAGCTTACAAACCCTGTACCTCCCACTTGTGTAATTTGATTTTTATTCGGTGCAGTAATAGTGATTATTGACCCAGGTTGCATCTGGATAATAAGTGAAGTAGCCGTTACGGTTGTAGACGCAACTACTGCGTTGGACCCAGATACATTGAGTGGAATACTACCTACTTGGAATACCGTACTTGAAGTAAGTGTCACGTCATTAAATGCTGCGAAAGCGAACATTGGCGTACACAGCATAATTATCGAACTTGCCAGAAGGAATTTTTTCATGAGCGCAACAATTACTTTTAAGCTGCTAATTTAATTTATAGTCTATCGAACTGCCCAGAAGTTAAGTGTGCCACTACCGGTTGATACCGTAGCTACGTTAACGTTGGTAATTCGCAGAGAAATAGTACCGGTTGTAGGTGTGCTTGAAGCCGCTTCAACAACCATACCGGTTGTTAAGTTCCCTGAGTTTTGCAAGAACACTGTATAGCTGTTTGTAACACCGTTTGCGCTCGTGCAAGTGGTGTACGCGGTTGTAGAAGCTGTAATTGTGACAGGTACGAGTGTGCAGGTACCAAATATCATTCCGCTGATCGTGCTTACTTGGTCATTTCCAACTTTCAGCTGTGTCGTACTTGCAAGACCGCTCAGCGTTTGGTTAGTAAAGATTGAAGTGCCTGTAAATGTTGGGCTTGCAGAGAAGACCAAGTTACCCGTACCCGTAGAAGTTGTAACACCGGTACCACCGTTAATGACTGTGAGAGGAGTGGCGAGTGTCCCTTCGGGTTGCGGACCAAAAGGCCGCTGGTTCGAGTCCAGCCAGGCGCATCACCAATGCTCCAGAGCACAACCGC
>JAYVYE010000147.1:0-1661 GCA_043784545.1 Candidatus Microsaccharimonas sp. | reverse complement strand
TTGATAACAACCATTGGTACTAATCTTCCAACATCCATTCCGCGTGCGTCTGCGTAGTTTTGCGCTTCCACTTTGGCTTCTCTGAGCCATCCAGGAATGTCAATCTTTCCATCGAGTCCTGGCGCTTTTGCTTCAACAATTGCGTGTCCTTTGATTTCAATGTCCCTGACGATAACATCGCCTTGATCTTTCGCACCTGCACGAGCAATCTTGTCCGACTCGTATCCTTTGGCTCGTGCATCTTTCTGTATGTCCGACTCATGCGTCGCTCCCCTTGCCTTATGCGTTGCTCTAGTTGCCATTGATATCATTCAGGTAACAAAATGCAGGGTAGAAATCTAGCCATACCATAACCCCAACCCCCATTGCGTCTGCTTTGCCGTACCTATTTTTGACTACTGCGCCTGCCATTCGATCTCCGTTAACTCCCAACGTCAGGACGAGTGCAGGAACTTGAGAAATCTTTCCAAGCAACGCAGAACGAGGTTGGCAAGGAGACCCAGGTATTGACTCGGACGTGTGGTGTAGGACAATGACTGCCGAATTGGTATCTCTTGCAAGTATCTTCAACTCCTTCGTGATAGCCTTCATAGTGGCGTATTCTTCGCCACCCTCAGTCGCTACATCCATTAGATTATCTACAACAATCATAGATGGTGGGCATCCCCACAGTTCTGTAAAAGCCTTTACTTCATCTGCGACCTCAGCCAAAGATGGACTCGAATCGAAACACCATTGGATATGCTTGCCCCGTTCCAACGTGATTCTTGTCCACCCTGGGTCTGTCTCCAACAGGTGTTCCGTTTCTGTTTGGTCTTTGCCAGATATCATGGATGCTAGGCGTACAGCCATTGTGTGTGCATTTGTATCGGCAGAGAAGTAGAGAGTTGGAACACCTGTCTTCAACGCTAGTGCTAGAGATAGCATGGACTTGCCCACACCTGGAACTCCAGCAAACATAGTTAGTTCTGAACGTCGTACAATGATTTTCATTTGCTCGAAAGTTTTGAAGCAGGAAGGTAGCGGCTCTCCACCTATTGACTCACGACCAACAGTGCGTGATAAGGTTCTCACTCTAGCCGTACCTCCCTTTCTTCGTTTCCATTAAATAGGTCCCCACCTACAAGAGTTGAACTTGCATCTCAGTTGACCGCGCATTTCTTATGCTAAGGTGGGGTGTTCGTCTGAGCAATGCATCCTTCGGTCAGTTCCTGTGCCAAAGTACTCAGAACATCGGTACGTCTACTAAGCCCAGATCGGCTCGCACTTTCCTACTGTGTCCTTCGGTAGTGGGCAAGCCCACATCGCCCACTTCTTGGCTGACCCAGCCTTTGAGGACACGTACACCCTTGCCCCGTGGAGACATGTCGGACCTGCTGACGGCGGGGCTGTCACTGGCGGTGTAGAGGGAAATGCCACGTTTGAGGAGGCCTGCACGGGCGGTGTCACGATGGAATCCCCAGTCGACAAAGGGGCGACATTGTGCACACCCGCAAACGCCTGTTCAATTCCCACGACTAGCACTACCAGTTCATGCACTCCAGCAAGAAGTGCTTGTACTTCTTCTGCCGTCTCTCCACGAATGTTAATCAATGTCCCCGATGGTGTCTTGGGGCTTATCTGTATCTTCCAGTTCTCGTTCATATTGCTATCCCTCTCTG
>JAYVYE010000146.1:0-1673 GCA_043784545.1 Candidatus Microsaccharimonas sp. | reverse complement strand
TGATGCAGCACAAACGGACGTTCCTGTCGCTGCTGGGCCTCGCGGTCCAGCCTTGATTGGTCGGTTAAAAAGGGTTTCTTCTCAGATGATGAGGCACTTCGCTTTGCTATGACACGGGCAACCCACGCCATATTGCCGCAGATACATAATGTGGCTTTGCGTACTCAGTTTGGTGTTCTAGTTCGTAACTACCTACCGTTCTACTTTGCTCAAGAACAGGCTATGCGTAGAGCAGGTAACTTGATTATCACAAATCCAGCAGCCTTTAGACAATACCAACTTGTACAACAAGGACTTAATAACCCTGGCTTCATCGAACAGGACTCATCTGGGAGCAAACACCTAAATATGCCTATAATTGGCGAGTTAGGTGCGGGAGTTATCACCGGACTTTCAGCGTTAGGTATTCCTATGGTCTCTGGGCTACCCGTTACAGCCACAGGAAACTTAAGTTCATTAAAGACGGTTCTACCTGAGATTAACCTACCTGGACTATCACCTTATGTTTCAATCGCTCTTAACTCATTAGCTTCAATAGACCCAACATTGAGTAGGCATATTAAAGACTTACAAGGCGCATCAGGATTTAATCGTTCTATGATTGACCAACTAATCCCTAATGCACCTATGCGTAATGCTTTCAAAGCACTTAGCGCGAATGAGCAAGAGTCATCCTTTTACAATGCTATGATGGCATCTATTGCCTCTGCTCAATTTCACGGTCAGTATCCTTCCCCCGATGCATCACCTGCTGTTATGCAAGCCTTCCGAGATAGAATTAAGAACAACGCCCGTTCAATACTTTGGATGAAGGCTCTTATATCCACTTGGTCGCCCCTTTCTCCTTCCGTTAGCCAAGAAGATTTAGGTTTGCGCGATGAGTTCTATGCCCATCTAAAAGAGAAGTCCGCTGTAACTGGTAAAGATATGACCTTTCCCGAGGCGCTAGGGGTATTCCTTGCTAAGCATGGCGACTCTGCCATCTCCTATACTGTTGGCAAGACAGAATCGTCTATGCCAGGCGCGATGATTCCCTTTAATAATGAGGCTATCGGTTGGATAGAAAGCCACCAAAATCTACTCAACTCAGTTAATGCAACAGGGGCAGCATTTCTAGTTCCACAGAATACTTCTAAGTCAGGTGACTCACAGGCAATCTACGATGAACTTCTAAAGATGCACCTTCGCAGCAAGAAAAGCCCTAAAGAGTTTATGGAATCCATATATGTCTCTGCTGGTAATAACTACATATACAGTCAGAAACCTGCACATGATAAGGCTATGAAAGAGTTAGCAGATGCTGGGCTATCTCAGGCTGATGAGAGGTCGGCTTGGGCGGGCTTTGTCAAGGATTATGGCGCAAATAACCCTATCTGGTATGCCGACTACGCCTCACCAATTCGTACTCAAAATGCCGTTCACGCCGTCCAGCAACTCCAAAGAATCTTCATATCTCCAGATGCCCCCAAAGATGAGCAAGCCACCCTTGTTCGCTCACTTCTTGGGGATTGGGTTACCCACCAAAAAGCCCTCGCGGACTACTCACAGTCCTATGGTCAGGACTGGGTGACTAGCGAAAAGGACGCATGGAATAAATATCTTGATACAATGGTCAGCAAGGAACCACGTTTGAACTCAGTTATCAATTCGGTGTTTAGGAGATTGTCATAATG
>JAYVYE010000145.1:0-2844 GCA_043784545.1 Candidatus Microsaccharimonas sp. | reverse complement strand
TCTTCTGCTGCGGCTATTTGCGCGATAGTAAATATAGATGAAATGCTCGCCGTAGGGGACTCGATCTCATCCGGTCGGTACTGACCTCTCTCCTGTGCGCGCCCATCCACACACAATCGCGCTTTGACCTTATCAACGCTCCTATCACCCTTTTCATCTAATGTGGGATGATACTTCTCCACGATATTCATGATAGATCGTAGGATTTTCTGCTTCTTGTCAACTGCCCATGCACTAACATCCACTCCACTGAACGTCTTCTTTGCCAGCAGTGACTTGACTTCCCCTTCGATAGCCAATGACGTCTTCTCCTTGAACATGCGGAGTCCACGAGAGACTGACATGTGTGTCTGCAAATGATTCTCTGTAGTCCTTGAATCATCAGTGGTGGCAAGGTTGTAACGCTCTGGAGCACGCCTGACGCGCGTGGACGGTTCCCTCTGTACAGTAGGCTGTGTCCGGCTTCGTGTAAGTACCGGCGTACGTACCGGTGTAAGTACGGGTACGTGCGTAAGAGCAGGCTCAGGGTGTTCAGGCGTAGGTTGAAGTTCGTGGTCCTCACCCCCAATGTCGACATACGACTGGCTAGTATCATCCTCCTGAGTCATCTCAGTTGGCTCAGTCGGTCCCGTAAGTACGGTATTGCCCGTACTGTCAGCGTCACCAGTGTCAGCGTCATCTGGCAGCGCTAACTCCTCCGGGTCTGGCCCCTCCGCACCCCGACTTTCCATTGTGGGTATCACAATAGGGAAGTCCTGACTGGGGGCAAAAGCAGGGTCATTAGTATCAGGGGAGTGTGCAGTAACTGGCACGTATGTCTCGTCAGGATCGGCAGCGTCGAGGGTGATATCGACATCGTGGAAGGTGAAGGCTGGATCAACACTAGTATTGATCTTGTTCTTGGATGCCCATCCGTTGACGAGTATGGTAACGACGTCGGGGATGGGGAGGACGGTATAATGGTTTGCTGAAATCACCGACTTGTTGTCAAGGCGCATGAAGGAGTGCGTACCGGTCCCGTTCATCTTGGGTTCAAGGTATAGGCAGCCTATAGTGCGTGCCTCCATCCCATTCGTCATGACCCTGCTTGATACCTGGCAATAAGAGCCAAACGGGGGGCCAATGTCGCGCGCTGCATCAGCCTTGCGCCCAAAGAACGCCTCGAATGGGGAGACTTTGTCAGATCGGGTGGATGATGACGGGAACAACAGTAGCTTCTTGGCTGAGCTGAGGACCAAATGAGGCATCATCGCATCAGGAAGGAGGTATGGTAGGCTAAATATGGCAGACCGCATTGTCTCCTTCAAGGTTCGTATTGCTCGTTCAATAGTGTGAGCGTGCTGGCCCGGGCCTACGGTGATTACCGAGACTCCCATTGCATTCATGTCACCGAATAGGGCAGTGATGCCCCTCTCGTTATCACTCGTAAATTGGGTCACCTTGATGTGGCGGGATCCCAGCGTGCCGAACATCCGCCTCAAAGCTTGGCGTAGGTTGGGCGCGGCGACATGCTCAACACTAGCAACTAAAATAAGGCCGATGGGTTGGGTGATGGACACAACGTACGCTTGCTTATTTACAAACATGATGTCACAGTGCATATGTTGGTCGGTGTGAGATCTGAATGTAAGCGGGGCCTGTGGCGGAGGTAGGGGGCGTTGGCGGGTCATGCGGCCTTTCAGTGCGGCCGTGCTGGGCCCCCATATCGTATTTGCACGCCTGACGTCGGCAGGTAGTATGTCGCAGTTCAAGAAGGTGCCGGCGTTGAGTGCCGTGATGAACTTGTCATCAGGAGGAAAACCGAGGCTGGCCTGAAATCGGCGGGCCAAGGTGCTCCGCTGAACTTCACGTCGTGTGAAGTCAGCTGCGTTGGATGCTGTCGTAGGAAGGGAGTTGGTGTAGAACATCGTGCGGTTCGGCGTCTTGACGATGGCAGGGTGAGCTGAAATACTCCTGGCGATGGGTCCTGGCGTGTGCCTGGCGTCAGGTAAGATGGCTAAGTCAGCGACATACAGTCCTCTGCGATGGCGGAAGGTGTAGGTGTGATCGGCTGTGTGCACCAAGAATGCATCCTCGTCAATCGTGCTACCTTGTTTGAACTCCCACTGGTGTCCCTGACGCAGAATGTCTGATGCTGAAATCACAGATAGTCCAGCCCTGACGTCGTAGTGGACGATTCCTATGTCTAACAGCTTCCCAGCCTTCGTGACTCTCATTGATCCATGAAGTCCCTTAAAGTTAGTCGGTGTGCAGGACTGAATGTTGGAAAGAATGTTGGCGTTTGTAATAATTGTGCCTGTGGCACCAGTGTCAAAAATGGCTTCAGTCGACGCTGACTGGCTGATTGACATGACCGTGAGCAAGCTACTCTCCTCGACGGTCTCACTTCTATCATCAGTGATAATGTTCGCCATGCATCCTCTCGTTACATCATCCTCTTTGTCGAAGAGTTGGCCGAATGTCGTGTAAAATGATTCGGATTCATCTTCGTTGACTGCTGCAGAGATGGAGTGGGTAGGCAGGGCGCCGTCTTTCCTCTTTGAACGGCAATCGCTGGCGTAGTGGCCCAGCTTGCCGCAATTGTAACAGGTGATCTTGGACTTATCTTTTGATGGCTTGTCGGAGATGACATTGTCAGTTGGCGTTTTGTCCCTCGATTTCTGTTGGCGGGGTTCCTGCTTAGTAGGTCGCTTCTTCGTAGATGAAGGGATCTCAGCTGCTGATAAGGAAGTATGATGGATGTTAGTTGGTGCTGGAGATGTCGTAATCTTAGCTCCACGATGGAACTTGGTTACGCAGTTGATTGCTGCTACTAACGTTATGGGATAAACGTCCTTGTCCGCA
>JAYVYE010000144.1:0-3828 GCA_043784545.1 Candidatus Microsaccharimonas sp. | reverse complement strand
TAAATACGCAGAACTTCGTTGATGATATAGCGTTGTGTCGCCTCGATACCTTTCAGGCGCATCAAGTCATGGAGATTCAATGAACCACCGGTCAGGCGATCACCCGCTTCAACCATGTCACCTGATACAACCGTTAATTGGTAGTTTCCTGGAATTTCGTAACGAACTGGCGAGCTAGCATTTGCGGCTAGTACCAAGAACTCGTCAGTTACTTCGACAACACCGTCAAATGGAGCAACTAATGGTTTTGACTCACTTTCACCGCTGGCAAGAACATCACCAACTTTGACGTTTGAACCAGATTTAATACTGGCAGTACGGCCTTCAAGCGCAATTTGCTCGACGTGGCCTACTTCAGGCGTAACTTGAACGATGTACTTTTTGCCGTCTTCCCATTGTTCAACCAGACCAGTGACTTCGGTCATATGCGCCATACCTTTTGGTGAACGAGCTTCAAACAGCTCTTCGACACGAGGCAGACCTTGGGTGATGTCGCTTTCTTGGACACCACCGGCGTGGAAAGTACGAAGCGTTAGTTGCGTACCAGGTTCACCGACAGATTGAGCTGCGATAACACCAACTGGTTGTGCTTTTGCAACAAGCATATTGGTCGACATGTCGATACCATAACTCGATTGTGGCACACCACGGAGGTTCTTGGTTGAAAGGACAGAACGAATTTTCACTTGGGTCAAATCTTTGTCATTTTCAATTGCGTTAGCAATTGCACGAGTGATTAATTCCCCGGCTTTGATGTGACCATCAATGTTTTCGGCAGTAAATCGTCCGTACAAGCGATTACCAAAGTCAATCATTGTCTGTTCAGTTTCGGCACGGTAGATAGTAAATCCTTCATCGTCACCAGGAGTATCGGCGACAGTAAATACGTCTTGCGACACATCAACTAGACGACGCGTTAGGTAACCAGAATCGGCTGTTTTCAATGCGGTGTCAATCAAACCCTTACGTGAACCACGAGTCGCCACAAATTGCTCAAGTGAACTGAGTCCCTTTTTGTAGCTGGAACGAATTGGAAGTTCGATTTCTCGGTTAGTTGCATCAACCATAATACCGATCATCGCGCTTGCCAGTTGGATATTTGAAATATCACCACGTGCACCAGAGTTGACCATGACAGAAACTGATGTGTCCATACCCTTCAGTTTCTCTTGGAGGAACTCAGTAATAATACGAACGACACCACGCCAGGTTGAAACCGTTAGGCTATAACGTTCTTCTTCAGTAATCAAACCTTGGTTGAATTGTTCAGAAATCAGTGTCGTCTTTGCGTCACCCTCAGCAATGAACTCATCAGTTTCAGGGAAAACTACATAGTCATCTTTACCGGTCGAAACAGCAGCAATAGTTGCAAATCGGAAGGCCAGGCCTTTCATACGGTCAGCAGTTGCGGCAGTTTGTTCAGCACCGTACTTTTCGAAGACTGCATTAAGCACTTTCTTGAGTTGTTTCTTGGTCTGAATGTTGTCGTCGAACGGTAAGTCAGCTGGTAGAATTTCGTTGAAGAATACACGACCAAGTGTTGTTTCACGCATTTCGCCTTTTGCAATCACCCGAATTGGTGTTTGCAATTGGATTTTTTTACTGTCGTAAGCCATTTCGGCTTCGTAAACAGAACTGTATGACTTACGTACATCAGTTTGGGCACTTGGCTTGTTATAAGTCAGGTAATAGTTACCAAGCACAATGTCCTGCGCAATTGAAAGCACGGGAGCACCGTCAGCCGGCTTCAAAAGGTTGGCCGTTGCGCTCATGAGCGTACGGGCTTCCTCTTGGGCTTGCCGTGAAAGCGGAAGGTGCACTGCCATCTGGTCACCATCGTAGTCGGCGTTAAAGCCGTTGGCAACAAGTGGGTGCAGTTGGATTGCCTTACCTTCAACGAGCTTTGGCATGAAGGCCTGGATTGAAAGGCGGTGTAGTGATGGTGCACGGTTCAAAAGAACATATTTGCCAGCAATTACCGCGTCCAGAGCGTCCCAGACAATTGCTTCGCCAGCATCGATTAAACGAGTTGCCGAACGAATGTTATGGGCGTATTCACCGTTAATCAACCAGTGAATTACAAAAGGCTTAAAGAGTTCGAGTGCCATCTGCTTTGGCAGGCCACATTCTGAAATCTTAAGCTTTGGACCAACGACGATAACTGAACGTCCCGAGTAGTCAACACGCTTACCGAGTAGGTTCTGGCGAAATCGACCCTGCTTGCCCTTGAGCATGTCAGAAATTGATTTCAGGCGACGTCGTCCACCAGTCGCATTGACTGCACGGCCACCGCGAGCTGCTGAGTTGTCGATCAAAGCATCAACTGCTTCCTGCAACATACGCATTTCGTTGCGGCGAATCACCTCAGGAGCATTCAGATCGATCAGTTTCTTTAAACGGTTGTTACGGTTAATGACACGGCGATAAAGGTCGTTCAGGTCAGAAGTCGCAAAACGACCACCCGTCAGTTGCACCATTGGACGAAGGTCCGGTGGAATCACAGGGAGTACTGTCAGTGTTAAGCTTGAAGGCTTAATACCAGCAGACTGCATACCTTCAAGCACCTTCAGGCGCTTTAGAAGCTTCTTTTCACGTTGACCTTTAGCTCCAGCGACTTCTTCAGTCAACTCAGCGATCAGTTCAGGCAATTTAATGCTATCCAGTAGCGCCTTCAGTGCAACACCACCCATACCGACTTCAGCGATGTCTTGGTATTCTTCGGGAAGATTACGATAGTCAACTTCAGAAATGAGCGCATTTTTGACAAGACTTTCAAGTTGCGCTTTTTTAACAGCGAAGCTTTCATTGAGCTCTTCGGTTTCGCGGGTCATACCTTCGGCCAGTGTTTTAACATCAGCGCCTTCGGCTTCAGCTTCTTTTTCGTAACGGAATTTAATAGCTGCACGACCAGCTTCAGTTTCTGCTTCAAGGTCAGCGAGGAACTTGTCGCGAGTTGCTTCGTCAGATTTCAAAATTACGTAAGTAGCAAAGTACGCAATGCGCTCTAGGTTACGAACAGTAATTCCAAGTAGTAGTGACATCGCTGATGGTGTACCACGCATAAACCAAATATGGGCAACTGGACTAGCCAGTTGGATGTGGCCCATTCGTTCGCGGCGGACGATAGATTTGGTAACAAGATCACCATTCTTGTCGACAGCAGCTTCCCGGGAGCGAACACCTTTTAGTTTGTTATCGTGCGGGTTGATATCTTTGACAGGTCCGAAAATTCGTTCACAAAACAAACCATCGCGTTCAGGTTTCTGAGTACGGTAGTTGATGGTTTCAGGTTTTGTTACTTCACCATGACTCCATTTCATGATGTCTTCTGGGCTTGCAACACTTAATCGAATTGCATCGAAGTCAGCAATGCCATTGTTTACTAGTACGCGAGACATATTACACTTCCTCCTTGATTTCTTCTACTTCATCAATATCTTGAATACTCATTCCGTCTTCGATTTCACCAATATCGTCGGCTTCATCAAGGAAAGTTTCTTCTACCACCTCGTCATCGTCATCACCATGACCAGCAACGCTTGAAGCTGGAACTGGTGAACCATTGATAACACTTCCAATAACTTGTTCGGCGTCAACAACTGCGTCAGCAGACTCGTCAAGTAGGTCAACCCGAAGGCCAAGTCCTTGAAGTTCCTTTACGAGTACGTTAAAGCTTTCTGGAAGCTTTGGTCCGACAATTGGTTCGTTCTTGATGATAGACTCGTACGCTTTGGCACGTCCGTAAACGTCGTCAGACTTAATTGTTAGCATTTCTTGTAGGGTTGCAGCGGCACCGTAGGCTTCGAGAGCCCAGACTTCCATCTCACC